>PEAG01000093.1 GCA_002753505.1 Magnetococcales bacterium HCHbin5
TGTGCGCATGCTGACGAAAGAAGATGGTCGGAGAGCCGTGTACGGGAAAACCGTACGCACGGTTCGATGAGGGGGTACTGGAAACGGGGCGAAAGCCACCGCGCCTGCACTCTACTCTACCAAAGCCCCTGCATGCAAGGGCGCGCTTTTACCGAAGCAAATTTCCGCAGGAAATTTGCGCAGCGCGCCCAAAACGCCCCGCAGGGGCACTCCTGGAGGGCGGCAGCCCGACCCGCACGCTTATGTTGTTGACAATGCTTGGATAAGAAAGCAGAAGCTTCGGATAGGCAGATTTTTTTCTGATACAAGGCCAGGAGCGGTTTTTTTCCAAGCCATTCGATATTTTGCCCGCTCTCGGTCGGGCTGCCGCCCTCCAGGAGTCTGCCCCTGCGGGGCAGGTTTTGTGCGCGTTGCGCAAATTTTCTGCGAAAATTTGCTTTGGGAAAACGCGCAATTCATGCAGGGGCTTTGCCCCTGCACCCCACCGGGGACCGTGACGGTCCCCGGACCCCTGCAATAGTTAAAAAGATTAGGAAAATCATGGGTGTGGTCATCATGTTAGCGCATATGGGGCTTTGCCCCTGCACCCCACCGGGGACCGTGACGGTCCCCGGACCCCTGCAATCGTTGAAAGGAAAAAGCAACCCTGGCCAACCTACCCCCCCCAACGGGAAATACCTTTGAAAACCCCACTGGAAATATGCCTCTTGGCCAGCAAATGGGTATCCGTTCCGTTGCTCAGGAAGGTTAAATCCTTGTTTTTAGCCAATGTTCTTAGCGACTTGGCAGAATAAAACGAGACATGCCGCCCACTCTCCAAGGCATAATAAGACCACTCATCCGCTTTGGGCACCGGATTCGGCAACAAACGGGTGGTGAACAGGACCGCATCACTCTGGGCAAAAATATGATCCAACTCCTGCACTGGATCGACAAAGTGCTGGAAACATTCAAATGCTGTCACCAACTCATATCTGCTTTCCGCTTCCCCCTCAACCGCCGCAACCGCCTCAAACCCCCGCGCGAAAAGATTGGGACAATAGTTGTCCTGCCAGTAAAACTCAAACCCCTCATCCCGCATCAGACGCACAAACAGGCCATAACTGCCGCCATAATCAAGAAATTTTCCCTGGGCATCAAACAGGTTTCGCAACAACATGGAGACAAACTCCTTCAACCGCATGGTGCGGGCCACACCATCGGCATCATCCTTGTCATCAACCTCCTGCCGCTTGATCACCCCCTCATACGACTCTGCCAACCAATAAGGCTCTTCGGTGAAAAGAAAATCACACTGCTCACACAGATGATAGGCCACCCTGTACCGGCCCAGAACCTGGGCATGAAACCAATATTCCGCCGAACCACCACATAATTTGCACACCTTCGCTCTCCAATCAAATCCGTCTGGTACGGCTGCCCTGAAATGTTGCAAAATGCGCATGACGCGCTCATTGTCTGCCTTGCCGATGGAACAGAGCCATAAATGCGCAACAATCGGCGCAACAATATGATCATAGGTTTTTTGCTGTTCCTCAACAGAGAGGGCATCAAACTGGGCTTGCAGATGCTGCAACCCATTCTCCTCTTCGATACTGTTGCCATAAATCAGCCCACCCACACTGAGGGCGACCGACATGGTCAAATGACGCTGCCCCCGCTTGGCAAGCAACATGGCCAGAATATAGGCCGAACGTACCCGCCCCTTGCTCAACAACTGAGAGGCGGCGGTAAGCAAATCCTTGGTGGCATGCCGCTTGCCCTGCACAAAGTCCAAAAATTCATGGGTATCGTCACAGGCATCCAGCCGGAATAGGGTCTCAAAAAATTCGTCCTGCTCGTTATGCTCCAACTCACACTTCTCCCAGGTTGGTTGGGTGGTGCCCAGATGACAGAATTGCCCGGGCGGCCATCACCGCTTGTTGGCCATATCTTATTGCCGGTCCCGCAACAGGAATAGAGGATCAACGCTTCCATGATAGGGGGAAATCGGTCAAACTGCCAGCAGGATTGTTTCGGATGACCGTTTGGGAGCCAAAGATGCAACCATGCCAGCTTGAAAATCGAACCCTGCTGATTACCCGCCCACAACCGGAGGCTGACAGTACCGCCCGACAGGTTCTTGCCTGTCAGGGAACCCCCTTGTTGGCACCCGCATTGACAATCCTGCCCCCCCAGGAGGCGGGTCCATTGCACCAAGCCTTGGCACGCCAGGAGGAGTATCGGGGTATTCTGGTCACCAGCGTCAACGGAGCCAAAGCCATTGTGTCTGCCATGCCGGCGGATGCAGATCCCCCGCCTTTTTTTGCCGTTGGGGCAAAAACCGCTGCCATCCTGACAAAACAGGGCTGGTCTGTGCATCTGCCCGCCATCCGTGCAGGCGGCGAAGCGTTGGCCGCAGCCGTTGTGCAATGGGCCGCAACAAACCCCCCCGCCCGTGGAAAGGGAGACAGCAACACATTTCTCTTCCCTCAAGCCGAGCAGGGGCGGGAAGAGTTGATCACGGAGATGCAACGGGCCGGATATCAGGTGGAAAAGGTGGTCGCCTACCGGGCAGAACCCATCACCAGGCTTGCCCCCGAGACAGAACAGGCACTGGCTGCCGGCAGGGTGGATGCGGTACTGTTTTTTAGCGGGCGCAGTGCGCAGGCCTTTGTGGCCGCCTTGCCGCCCGATGGCAAAGAGTGGCTGGCCCAGACCTGCATCGCCGTCATCAGCCCCGTGACCGCAACCGTCGTCGAACAATTGGGATACAAGGTTTCGGTGATCGCAACCGAACCCGACAGTAACGGACTACTGACGGCACTCCACCGATATTGGCACCCCTCCGCTGCAAACACCGGGCTGGAACGGTAAAAGGGAAAAACAATCCGTGGCAAAACCCAAGCCGCCCACGGCTCAGCAGGAAAAATGGACAGCCAACGGGTCGTTGGCATTGACCTCCCGTCCCAACCCAATCACACCCCGCCCCTGCAATATGTACTCATCCCGATGTACAAAAGCCCGCTCCTTGCGGGAGGTGACAACAAAGGTGCCGTTGGTGCTTTGATCGACGAGAACAATTTTGCCACGACGGCACTCTACCTTGGCATGCACGCGGGAGGACATGCTGTCCAGGACGGAAAAGGTGTTGTGTTTGTCCCGGCCAATGGTGATCACGGGATTGGCTTCGTTGATGTCTACGTTTTTGCCATTGAACGAAATTTGCCCGGAGACCTCATTGGGAGCCAGAACCGTAACCGCATCCCGTCCCCCCATCACGGTCAACTCCTCTTCCTCACCCCAGGTCAACTCGATGATCTGGATGGGGGCCGCCTTGCCTTTGACCGTGGTGGTGATCACCTCCCGACTGCCAAAGCGCAGATAGGGACTCATGGCATCCAGGGTTTCGCCGGTTGTCATGATCTGGTCCCCCTTGGCTTGGGCGGCCATGCGGGCTGCCAGATTGACGGCATCACCGAAAACATCCTCGTTTTCCAGGATGACGTCACCAAAGTGAAAGCCGATCCGGATATGCAGGTGACCCAGGGAGTCACCCTCTTCCGCCACAGTCTCCTGCATGCGCACGGCAGCCTTGGAAGCTTCGTCTGCCGTTGGAAAGGTACACATGACCTCGTCACCAATGGTCTTGATCACGCGCCCGTTAAACTCTGTGGTGACATTTGAGAGCAGCGCAATACAACGGGAAGTGACCTCCCTCGCCCGGTCATTGCCGATGGTTTCATAGAGTTTGGTGCTGCCGGCTATGTCAGCAAACATGATAGCCAACTGACTGTTTTCTCTCATATATCCCTCCTTGCGTGCGCACTGCCTTTGAAGACTACCACGTCCGTTTGCCCAATTGATTGCAGAAGATATGATCCTGCGTTATCTGTTCCGACAGGAATCTGTCATCGCTGTTTCGGATGCACTTTTCATGCCCTGCCGACACGTCAGACAAAATATCCCAGGATGACGGTGATGTTGTCCTTGCCACCACCCTTTCTGGCCATGGCAACCAACTGTCCACAGACAGCATCCAGATTGTCAGGGGAGAGAGTCGCCAGGGTTTCCTGGATTTGTGCATCGGAGACCATACCTGTCAAGCCATCGGAACAGAGCAGCACGGCATCACCCGGTGCGACCGACAAAAAGCGCAGGTCTGGCGTGACGACACTGGATGGTCCGATGGCCTGGAGTAAAATATTTTGTGGCGGTGGCACCCCCTTGCCACCAAAATTGACCCACTGCTGGTACAAGGAGTGGTCGCGGGTTGCCTGGGTGAGTTGGCCGCGTTGGAACAGGTAGAGACGGCTGTCTCCCACGTGAAAGACGATGGGATGGGCACTGAACGGGGGGGCCCACAGTCCGACCAGTGTGGAGCCCATACCGGAATCTTCTGGATGGCCTTTTTCCCGATTGAGCTGATTGATCTCCGCGTTGGCGCAACTGACGGCATCTTGTACGACTTTCATGACCGGATTGGGCAGATCATCCAGGGTGGGCTCCTCCTGGGGATCGTGCAGGGTAATATCGGTGTCGTTGCCATCACCAGGTGTGGGGAGAGCAATGGAGAGATCTTCCGGGGAGGTATCCATGAATTGCCGCAAGGTGCGGGCGATGGAGGCCACCAGATGGGCACTGGCCACCTCACCGGCATCATGACCACCCATGCCATCGGCCAACACGAGCAGACCGGTCTCCACATCTATGTGAAAATTGTCCTCGTTGAGAGGACGGACACAACCGACATCGGTTTGCCCTGCCACCAGGAGATGACCGCCTATTGTTTCTGCCATGGACGTTGTTTTTCCCCGTTATGCGGTTAAAGGCGACCCTGATATTTGCGCCGGGGTCAGGCAGAAAGGGTCTCTGCACTGCGTGCAAGGGGGGGTCGGCACCTTATAGAACTTTCCTGTCGAGCTGTTTTGGGTTAAAGTGCGGTTCCCGTGTTGGCTCAACCGCAGTGACAGTGTCAAAAACCAACAACCATCGGATATATGCAAATGGCGACCACCCCTACCAGAATCAACGGCCTTGATACCATGCCCGATCCCCTGCTCACCCAACGCCCCCGCCGTCTGCGGCGCAACGCCGCCATCCGTCGTATGGTGCGAGAGACGCTTGTGCAACCGGCTGATCTGATTTATCCGCTGTTTATTGTGCCGGGCCGCGACATATGCAACCCGGTAGCCTCCATGCCCGGTGTTGCGCAGCTTTCCATCGATCAGGCACTGAAAGTGGCGCGCGCCGCGTACGAAATGGAGCTGGGCGGTATCATCCTGTTTGGTATTCCGGAAGTCAAGGATCCGACCGGCACCGATGCCCGCAGTCCGACTGGCATCATACAACGTGGAATACGTTCTATCAAGGAGAGTTTACCGGAGCTGTACGTCATGGCGGACACCTGTTACTGTGAATATACGGATCATGGCCATTGTGGCATCCTGGGGCCCTCTCGACCCTTGCTGGGTCGGGCGGATCCGACAGCTGCCGACCTGGATGTGGACAACGATGCCACCCTGGCCATCCTGGGGCAGGCGGCTCTCTCCTATGCCGAGGCCGGTGTGGATATGATTGCTCCCTCTGGCATGATGGATGGCATGGTGGCGGCCATTCGGCGGGCACTGGATCAAAAAGGCCACACAGCCATTCCCATTCTCTCCTATGCGGTCAAATATGCGTCTGCCTACTATGGTCCTTTCCGTGAGGCAGCGGACAGCACCCCTGCGTTTGGGGATCGGCGTACCTACCAGATGGATCCGGCCAACCGCCGGGAGGCGATCCGGGAGGCCACGTTGGACTGTGCGGAAGGGGCGGATATGCTCATGGTCAAGCCGGGATTGGCCTATCTGGATATTGTGCGGGAGTTGCGCAACCGTTTTGAGCTGCCGCTGGCTGTCTACAATGTCAGCGGTGAGTATGCCATGGTCAAGGCGGCAGCGGCCATGGGTTGGATTGACGAGTCACGTGTTGTCTTGGAAAACCTTACCGCCTTCAAGCGGGCAGGGGCCGACCTGATTCTCAGCTACCATGCCCTGGATGCGGCCCGTCTGTTGCAAAATGGCGGCGGCGTTTGACATCACTCTGACCGGACGACTGATTGTACAAATCTTATGGAAACTACAAAACAGATATCCGCCCTGGGGCTCTTGTCCGGCGGCTTGGACAGTATGTTGGCGGTTCGGCTCCTGCAGGAGCAGGGGATTCGGGTGGAGTGTGTCAATTTTTACACCGGCTTTTGCATCCAGAGTCATACGGGAGCCATGCGCAATCCTGAACCGGGAGCCTCCCCCCCGCGCCATGATGCCCTGCATGCGGCCCAACTGTTGGGCATCAAACTTCACATGGTGGACATTGCGGAGGAGTATGTGCGCATTGTCACCGATCCCAAGCATGGATATGGCAGCCATTTAAACCCATGTCTGGACTGTAAAATTTTTATGGTCTCCAAGGCATGGGCCTTGAAGGAGCAATTGGGGTTTGATTTTATCTTTACCGGTGAGGTGTTGGGACAGCGTCCCATGAGTCAGCGGCGGGAAAATTTGCCCCACATTGAGCGGGAGGCGGGGGTGGAGGGTTGGCTGTTGCGTCCTTTGTGTGCCACCCGGATCAAACCGACCGAGCCGGAAAAGCGGGGCTGGGTGGATCGGCAACGGCTCAAGGGGTTCAGTGGACGCGGGCGCAGGCCCCAGATGGCCCTGGCGGCCCAGTTCGGGCTGCATGATTATCCCAGTCCGGCCGGTGGCTGCTGTTTCCTGACCGATGTCAATTATAGCCGCAAGTTGCAGGATTTATGGAATTTTCGCGGGGAGAGGGCCTACAGCATGGAGGATATTGTGCTGCTCAAGGCGGGCAGGCACCTGCGCCCTGCACCCCGTTTCAAGGTGATCGTGGGGCGGGACGAGACCGAAAACCATTTTTTGGCCGGTATTCATGGGGCCAACAAGGGGGATGCCGTGCGGTGTCAGGGACGTTGGGCCTTGCATGCGGTGGATCTGCCTGGGCCTTTGTTGTTGGTGGAGGGGCATCCCAGCGAAGAGGATTTAACCTTGGCCTGTCGCTTGACCGCCCGTTTTGGTCAGGGTCGTCGGCAGGCGGCGGTGCGGGTGGCGATTGAGGGCAATGGTCGCCAGGAGGTTCGCACGGTCGTTCCGCTGCCGGCGGATGAGATTCCTGCGGAGTGGTATCTGTGATGGGAGAGGGTATGGTGGTGGAGCCTGTCCCGGATCGCTATCTGGATGTACGGCAACTGCTCTGTCCGTTGCCCATTATTCGGGCAGAGGCGGCCATGACCGGGATGGCGACGGGGGCTGTGTTGGCCATTTGTGCCACTGATCCTGGTTTGAGCCGGGATCTGCCTGCCTGGTGTGCGGTCAACGGTCATCAATTTTTGGGCATCAAGATCCAGGGCCGGGAGCTGATGGGTTGGGTGGCCAAGGGCTGATGGCTGCCGCCTTTCGACTCTGTTGTGTGGTTTCCGGGCATGGGTTTGGTCATATTGCGCAGACGGCCGCCCTGGTCAACCGTTTGGCTGCGGAGTTGCCCTCGCTCCAGTTGCACATCATCAGCCCGTTGCCGCGGCCTCTCTTGGCGCGGATGATCGGGGTTGAGTTTTCCCTGGAGTGTCGTGCCCAGGATGTGGGTCTGTTGCAGAGTGATCCGATGCGGATTGATCTGCCTGCCACGGCTCAGGCGGTGCGGCGGTTGCATGACGATTGGTCCCGGCAGTTGGCGGTGGAGAAGGCGTCGCTGTCGGCGTGGCGACCGGATTTGGTGTTGGCCAACATACCCTATTTGCCGATTGCGGCGGCGGCGGCGTTGGGCATTGCCACGGTGGGGGTGGCTTCTCTGACCTGGGATGCGGTGTTGGCGGCCTATTTTCTGGCCGGGGATGCTCCTGATCCTGAGATAATGGGCTGGTGGCGGGCGATGCGGGAGGCTTACGCTGGTACCTCGTTGGCCTTGCTGCCCATGCCGGCCATTGTGGAAAACCATCCTTTTCCCCGTGCGGAGCTGATTGGGCCGCTGATCACTCTGGGTCGGCCCCGTCGGGAGGCGTTGCGGCGATCGTTGGGTTTGGCCGAGGCGGATGAGCGGCCGGTGATTCTGGTCTCTTTGGGTGGTATTCCGGCCCGGCACATACCGGTTCAGGCGTTGGCGCGGGAGGAGGGGTTTCACTGGTTGCTGGATGTGGATCTTCCGGCGCATCCGGGTCATTTGCACGCGATATCTGCGTTGCTCGGTCATTGGTCTTTTGCCGATCTGTCGGCTTCTGTGGATGGGGTGGTCAGCAAGCCGGGTTATGGCATGGCGGTGGCGGCGACGGTTCAGCAGATACCGTTCTTGTATTTGCGTCGGGGCACTTTTCCAGATGAACCGCCCATTTGTGGTTGGATGGAGGCGGTGGGTTGTGCGATGGAGTTGACGGCGGCTCAATTTTATGGTGGGGATTGGTCGCTGGCGTTGCGGAGCCTGTTGGATCGGCCTGTCAGGCCCTTGTTGTCTGCCAATGGGGCTGAGCAGGGGGTTGCGCATATCAGGGATCGATTCTTGTAAATGTTTTTTTAAACGATTGCAGGGGTCCGGGGACCGTCACGGTCCCCGGTGGGGTGCAGGGGCAAAGCCCCATATGCGCATGCGCTGACATGGATGATCGTACCCATGCTTTTTTTTAATCTTTTAAAACGATTGCAGGGGTCCGGGGACCGTCACGGTCCCCGGTGGGGTGCAGGGGCAAAGCCCCTGCATGAACGGCGCGTTTTCCCAAAGCAAATTTTCGCAGAAAATTTGCGCAACGCGCCCAAAACCTGCCCCGCAGGGGCAGACTCCTGGAGGGCGGTAGCCCGACTCGCACGGTTATGTTATGGAAACTGTTTGGGTAAGAAACCAGGAGTTGCGGATATTCGGCTTTTTGTTTGATACAAGGCCAGGAGTGTTTTTTTTCCAAGCTATGCCCAATTTGGCCAGCTTTCGGTCGGGCTGCCGCCCTCCAGCAGTGCCCCTGCGGGGCGTTTTGGGCGCAGCGCGCCCGTTACATGCAGGGGCTTTGCCCCTGCACCCCACCGGGGACCGTGACGGTCCCCGGACCCCTGCAATTGTTTTAAAAGATTTTTTTCACCCGCAATGGCTGAAAGGTATGCGTATGGGGTCAGGTTCCTTGCCTGAAAGATTAAGACCGCGTTGACTTTGAATGTCCGGGCAGACTATATTGCCCCGGAGAACCCGGTCGCACCAGAAACGGCTCACCCACCTCCTGCATGGAAGCCACGACGCATGCCTAAACGTACTGATATCCATAAAATCATGATCATAGGTGCTGGTCCCATCATTATCGGCCAAGCCTGCGAATTTGACTACTCAGGAGCTCAAGCCTGCAAGGCACTCAAAGAGGAAGGGTACGAGGTGGTGCTGGTCAACTCCAACCCCGCCACCATCATGACGGACCCGGACCTGGCCCACCGCACCTATGTAGAGCCTATCACTGTAGAATCCATCACCGGCATCATTGCCAAAGAACGCCCGGACGCCCTGCTGCCCACCATGGGGGGCCAAACTGCGCTGAATGCAGCCATGGCACTGGCTGACCAGGGCATTCTGGCCCAATATCAGGTGGAATTGATCGGAGCCTCCCGGGCTGCCATCGCCAAAGCGGAAGACCGGGGCCAGTTCAAAACCGCCATGCTGCGCATTGGCCTCTCCATGCCCCACTCCGGTTTTGCCCACTCCTGGGAAGAGGCCCTCGCGGTGCAGGCCATGATCGGCTACCCCTTGATTATTCGCCCCAGCTTCACCCTGGGGGGCACCGGGGGTGGCGTGGCCTACAACCGGGAAGAGTTTGAAGCCATCATTCGCCGGGGACTGGCCGCCTCTCCCACCAGTGAGGTGCTGATCGAAGAGTCGCTGCTGGGCTGGAAAGAGTTTGAAATGGAGGTGGTGCGGGATCGGGAGGACAATGCCATCATCATCTGCTCCATTGAAAATTTTGATCCCATGGGTATTCACACCGGTGACTCCATCACGGTGGCTCCGGCCCAGACCCTGACCGACAAGGAATATCAGGAGATGCGCGATGCCTCCATCGCCATCCTGCGCGAGATCGGGGTGGATACGGGTGGTTCCAACGTCCAGTTTGCCATCCAGCCGGAGAACGGGCGGATGATCGTGATCGAGATGAACCCCCGTGTCTCCCGCTCCTCTGCCCTGGCTTCCAAAGCGACGGGTTTTCCCATTGCCAAGGTGGCCGCCAAATTGGCCGTTGGCTACACCTTGCCGGAGATCATGAACGATATTACCGGCATTACGCCGGCCTCCTTCGAGCCGACCATCGACTATGTGGTGACCAAAATACCCCGCTTTACCTTTGAAAAATTTCCCTTGGCAGAAGCGGTACTGACGACACAGATGAAATCGGTGGGCGAAGCCATGGCCATCGGCCGCACCTTCAAAGAGTCCCTGCAAAAGGCTTTGCGCTCGATGGAGACGGGACTGGATGGTCTGGATCCGCTCTTCGACCCGGAGGAGTATGCGACCCCCGCAGCGGCGGAGAGCGGGCTGGAAAAATTGTTACGCAACGCCGGGCCGGACCGCATCCTTTATGTGGCAGATGCCCTGCGCCTGGGCAAGGGGGTGGAGTGGATCTATCGGGTTACCGGCATCGATCCCTGGTTTCTCGATCAGATGGCCCAGTTGGTGGAGGCAGAGCAGGCGTTGGCTCTCTTCTCCCTGGAACGGCTGACGGCGGCGCATTTGCGGCAACTGAAACAGATGGGTTTTTCGGATCGGCGTTTGGGCCGTTTGCTGGCCGCATCGGCGGCCGAGGTGGCGGCCAGACGCTGCGCGGCGGGCATCCAGCCGGTCTACAAACGGGTGGATACCTGTGCGGCTGAATTTCCATCCCAAACCGCCTACCTCTACTCCACCTATGAAAGCCAGTGTGAGGCGCGCCCCTCCGATCGCAAAAAAGTGATGATTTTGGGGGGCGGACCGAATCGGATCGGCCAGGGGATCGAGTTTGACTACTGCTGCGTCCATGCCGCCTTTGCCCTGCGCAACGCAGGCTATGAGACCATCATGGTGAACTGCAACCCGGAGACGGTTTCAACCGACTATGACACCTCGGACCGGCTCTATTTTGAGCCGTTAACCTTTGAGGATGTGATGGCCATTGTGGCGGTGGAGCAGCCGGTGGGCATTATTGTCCAGCTCGGCGGTCAAACCCCGCTCAAATTGGCCAAGGCGTTGGAGGCAGCAGGGGCACCCATCATTGGCACCAGCCCGGATGCCATCGACATTGCAGAGGATCGGGAGCGGTTTCAGCAGTTGTTGTACCGGTTGGAGTTGCGCCAGCCGCGCAACGGCATTGCCCGTTCCAGTGCAGAGGCGTTGGAGATTGCCCGGGGGGTGGGCTATCCGGTGGTGGTGCGGCCCTCTTATGTGTTGGGGGGGCGGGCCATGGAGGTGGTGCATGACCAGGCGGATTTGGAGCGTTACATGCGGACGGCGGTGCGGGCTTCGCCCGATCATCCGGTGTTGCTGGACCATTTTTTGAATAATGCCATCGAGATAGATGTGGATTGTGTGGCGGATGGCCAGGATGTCGTTGTGGGTGGCATCATGGAGCATATTGAAGAGGCGGGGGTTCATTCAGGGGATTCGGCCTGCTCGCTGCCGCCCTATTCCATTCAGCAACATTTGATTGATGCGGTGGAGCAGCAGACCATTTTGATGGCCCGTGCGTTGGGGGTGGTCGGGTTGATGAATGTGCAGTTTGCCATTCAGGATGAGACCATCTATATCCTGGAGGTGAATCCGCGGGCGTCGCGAACGGTGCCGTTTGTCTCCAAGGCCACGGGTATCCCCCTGGCCAAGGTGGCGGCGCGGGTGATGGCCGGGGAGTCGTTGCGTGCTTTGGGTTTAACCCAGATGCCCAAGTGGTCTCATATTGCCGTCAAGGAGGCGGTTTTTCCCTTTGAAAAATTTCCGGGTGTAGACACCATATTGGGCCCGGAGATGAAATCCACCGGGGAGGTGATGGGGCTGGCGGACAATTTTGGCTTGGCCTTTGCCAAGGCGCAGGAGAGTGCCGGTACCCTGTTGCCCCGTCAGGTCTCTGACCGGCAGGGTTTGGTTTTTATTTCGGTCAAGGATGATGACAAGGGCTTTATCTCCCAGCCCGCCAGGCAGCTGGTTGCTTTGGGTTTTTCGTTGTGTGCCACACGCGGTACGGCGGCCTGGTTGCGGCAGCAGGGGATAGTGGTCGAGGAGACCAACAAGGTGGGTGAGGATCGTCCGGACATTGTGGATCGCATGATCAACCGGGAGATTGCGTTGGTTTTCAACACCACCTCTGGCAAGCAGGCGATTGCCGATTCATTCTCTTTGCGTCGCACGGCTCTGATGAGTCGGATTCCCTATTTTACCACGGTGGCGGGTATGCGGGCGGCGGTGGCGGCGATGGAGGCGGTGCGGGTATCCGGTTTTCATTGCAAGGCGTTGCAGGATTATTTGCCGGGGGGTGGGTTGAAGGTGTGAGCTGTATTCCGTCTCCGCCCGCTTTGCTGTTCCGGTCTTTTTAAATAATTGCAGGGGTCTGGGGAGCGTCACGCTCCCCAGTGGGGTGCAGGGGCAAAGCCCCATATGCGCTAACATGATGACGACACTCATGCTTTTCTTAATCTTTTAAAACGATTGCAGGGGTCTGGGGAGCGTCACGGTCCCCAGTGGGGTGCAGGGGGTGTGTCCGAGATGTTTTTGCATCCATATTGACCGAGAAGTGTCAATCCGGGGAATTGTCCGTTCGCCCGGTAGCCTGATCCCCTTGTTGAA
>PEAG01000094.1 GCA_002753505.1 Magnetococcales bacterium HCHbin5
GTTTCTTGTAGTCAGGTCGCCCTTCAACAAGGGGATCAGGCTACCGGGCGAACGGACAATTCCCCGGATTGACACTTCTCGGTCAATATGGATGCAAAAACATCTCGGACACACCCCCTGGACCCCGCAAAAAGCAAAAAAATCAAGACTCAAGCGTGCTCGAGGGCGCGGCCGCCACACGGAACCCCAGGTTGACGTTCCGGACCTCGGCAGGGATCCTGCCGCGATAGGCCGCACGCAGGTTGACGGCGGGGGCGAGCCAGGACCCGCCCCGAACGGCCATCACATCACCTTCGGAAACAACCGGGTCCGGCGGCATGTCCGTGGCGGCATCCTTGTCTTGATCAAGGTTGCGCTGCCACTCCCAGACATTCCCCGCCAAGTCACAATGGCCCAGAGGAGCATCCCCAGAGGGATAGAGTCCCACCGGAGTGAGTGAACCCACATTTCCATCAAAATTGGCCAATTCTGGGGTTGGCTCCGCATCCCCCCAGGGATATTTACCCTTGCTGGGGGTGGCGGCTTTTGCCCAAAGGGTTTCAACCGGCAGGCGGATGAGCCGTTTTTCCCGTTCACTCAACCAGCGACAATAGGCCATGGCCTCAAACCAGGAAACCCCGGTCACAGGATGGTTGGGATAGAGGGCTTGATCATCCCAGTTCTCAGGATTTTCCCAATTTGCTTTCAGCCGTATTGTCCAACCCGCTGCACACCACCAGCGTTGTGTCTGATAGCCCTCCTGCTCGACAAAAGCTTGGTATTCGGCCACCGTCACCAGATATTTGCCCAGGAACCATCCACCGGTTCCGGGCACTAAGATCCATTCCACTCTGCGCAAGCGGGGATCTCCCGCATGCCCCAGGGCATTGGCGGCCTCAATACGGATGGCGATGGGCACCTGCCGGGCACCTTCCAACGTAAATATGGTCATCACCCGCGCCAGAACCGCCTGGAAAGCCGCCTCTATGGACTCGGGTGGCCGATAATGGTAGACACTCATGGGTTCCAGCATCCGGGCCATGCTGCCAGCAATGCGGGCATCCTCAATCAATTCAGGCTGATCAAGGGATCGGCTGTCGAGCACCCGTCGCAGGAGATCATCCACAGCCTGTTCACCGTTGGCATCGAGCAGACAGCCCGGCAATAACGCCACGGTCTCCCACCATTGGGGGTCCGACAGGTGTGTCCGAACCCCTGTCCACCATCCGGGCCCATCCTCCGTGCCGGGCAACAGAGTCAATTGTCTGGCCGCCAAATATTCCTGAAAGGTCAAGTGCCAAAAACGGAGTTTGCCCGGTCCGGCCTCCTCAATGATACCGCTCCAGATCAACTCAAAATTCAGCCACTCCGTAGCCTGCAACAGACGATCCTCCGGGGAGAGATCGGGAAAATTTCTGGCCACCACGCTGTCAATCGCCCTGGCCGCATCCTGTTTTCCATAGGTGGCCCGTTTGCCGCTGCCGGATGCGCCCATCATGGCCAAGGCCAGTTGCAAAAAGGCGGTTTCTGCAAAACGATCCGTAAACCCGTGTCCCGTGCGCAACCCTTCACGGGCACGACGCAACCAATTGGTCACCGCCTGGTACACCCGGGAGCGACCTTCGGGTATCTCACCCTCGTTCCAATGCACCACACACAAACAGGTCAGCATGACCGGATTGGCCGCCATCCGCCGGATCTCCTGGCGTTGCACAATCGCCTGTTCCAGCTTTGTCCGCAACGAATCGGGATCTCCCTGGGAGGGTTGCCCCACCGACCGACCGGACAACACCGCTACCCAGCGGTCCAGAAACTCCCGAATCTCGTTGGGTCCGAAGGGTTCAATCATCACCGATTTAAAGGCCAAATCTCGCAAAAATTCGGTCTGATAGGGCCGACTGGCAACCACCATCGGGCATTTTCCCCAACGTTTGGCCATATCCATCAAAACCAACCGGAGATGATCCCGATTCCCCTCGTTCGCCACCTCGTCCAGGCCATCCAGGAGCAGCATCACCTCACCGGCAACCAGCTTGGCCTCCCAGGCCCGACGCCACACCCCTTTCTGCTCCGTTGTCTCGGCCTCCGGCAGGTCGGCGACCAGCCAATCCAGCAGGAGACCACCATCCTTCCGGTTGCTCCCCGTCAATCGATCCACCAACCGGGAGAGCTTGATCAACCAGGGCAGCCTGACCCCCTCCTCATCCGGCAGGCCCAGATAACAACTCCGCCAGGGGAGACCGCCCGGTGCTGTTCCCTCCTGGAGATGATCCCTGGCCAGCATGGTAAAAATCAGATTCAGAAAGGTGCTCTTGCCCGCCCCCGCCTGCCCCTCGATAAGCAGGCGGGCGTGACCAGGCAACCAGGCTGCAAGCGTGCCATCCCCCTCCCCGCCCGTCATCCCCTCTGTTTTGGAGGCCATACCGCGACTGCGCAACACGGTATAGAGATCTTCGATGGGATAAAAAGGCCGCGCCTCCTTGCCAATCCCCCGACCCGTCCCCATGCCGCCAATCTTGATAAATTGGGTTTCATCCAGCATGCGCCGCAACCAGGGAGAAAAATCAACGGTGGAGATGAGATCCGGCGGGGGTGTGACAACGGGAGAAACCGGGCGCATCTCGGCCCTAATCGCCTCAAGCTGCTCCCGTTCAACGCGCATATATCCCACGAGTATCTTGTCATGCTTGATGGAAAATTCCGCGCGCACCCAGGGCGGAGCAGAGGGGATCGGCAACGTCTCTTTGTACTCGTCACTGTGCGCATGCCACTCATCCATGAACAGGGCGGAGGCCACCAGTACGGTGGCCTGCCCGGTGCGTCTTTTCAGCAGCTCTCTGGTCCAGGGATGATCCACCAACCGGGCGGCTTCGGTGTAGGCCCGGCTCAACTGCTGCCTGCCCACCCATTCCACATCCCCCAGGCAGAGGCCGATGCGCAACCGCAGGGGAAAATCCGGGTGCAGTGTGTTATCTCTGGCCAAGCCTTCTTCCAGATCAACGGCAAAACGCATGGCCACCGCCGGGGGAAAGTTTTCCATGGTGATATAATAGCCATCCCCTGTCCCGTGCCAACCCACGGCCTCGCGGGGTTTGGCAAAGCCGATGAAGGGCTTAAGCCCCGCTTCCAAAACCCGGTCGAAACGCTGCAACACCGCCCGTTGCTGGGCAACCTCCCCCCATTGGGAAAACCCCTCCATGTCGATCAACACAATCGGAATATGACGGCTTGTCATCGTCGCTCCTTGGCTCATGTGGTTTGGCGTCGATTGTGGTCAGCAGAGGCGGCCGCCCGGTCTCGCTCATGGCCCCGGCGGCCAGGATGACCTTGGTCAGGATAGCACCGTTTTCGTCACAACGACAAGTCGGCAGGTTGTTTTGCTCCCGGTTGTCTGCAAACGGTCAGTTGCGGATAATAACCCAAGCAACCGGCAAGAACAGGAGGTCCAAACCTGGGCAGACCATCCCATTTGACCCCGGAACAGCGCGCAGAGAAGGTTATCCTCTGGAATCTTTCCATGGATTTGGTTGACGGAAGGAGATGCTTACCCTAATGCTTGGCTAGATGTTAAGGCTAGACACTTTTTATTGGAGATTGGCTCCATGCCCCACGTCCAATGGTCCCTGCAAGACGCAAAAAATCGATTCAGTTCCGTGGTTGAATCCGCACGTCGAGGCGAACCACAGATTGTGACCAAGCGCGGCATACCGGCTGTTGTCGTGCTTGCTGCCGAGGAATACGAACGCCTCCAGCAGGTTGAAAACCTGCATCGGCCTACGTTCAAAGAACACCTCCTGGCAATGCCGGTAGATGATGGTGAGTTTGAACGCATGGACGTAATGCCTCGCGAGGTGCATCTGTGAGCTATCTGCTTGATACAGTCATCCTCTCGGAATTGCGGAAAAGGGAGAGAGACCAAAGCGTTGTCAACTGGATCCAGGGTGTACAATCATCCGATCTCTTCCTCTGCGTCGTATCAATTGGCGATAAACCCAGCATGAGTTTGTTTTTCATCAGCAGCCAACCATCCTGCCTGCCATGCCAGCTAGGCACCGGAGCCATTTCTTGGATATGGATTCCCTGTTATTGGCCTGCCTGCCACTTGGGCGTCACCGCCAGAGCAAAACACCATTTGCCATTCTCCAGTATTCATTTTTCCAACCTTACTGCTGAGTCGCTGCACTGGATGGATTAAAAGTCTGCAAATACTACCGATTATCAATCTGCGGCTCCATGGCCACTCCCTCGCTAAAATCAAACGTGTCACAGGCCACGGGTTTGTCTTGCTATAAATCAGGCACGCAAGTACCATTTCAGGACAGGCAAACGTACAACAGGAGGTTGCAATGCCCGTTCTTCCAGAAATAATACCCGTAACGGACCTGCGCCAGGATGCGGCAGCCACCATCAAGAGGCTGGAACATTCCCATGCCCCTATCGTCATTACCCAACGAGGGAGGGCTGCGGCTGTCCTGATGAGTATTGATTCCTACGAACGCGCCGAAGAAGAACGGCTTCTCCTCCGGAGACTGGCCAAAGCTGAACAGGAGATCCAAGACGACCAGGGCCACTCTCTAGACGATGTTCTGGCCGAGGCAACTGCGCTTTTGACCAACAAGTCTGCATGAAAGTCCGGTTTGCAAAATCGGCACGGGCCGAATTCCTGGCAGCTATCGACTACATTCGGCAAGAAAACCCGTCGGCAGCTCGGGAGTATTTTCTGCACTCCGAAAAGGTGCTGAGACGACTGGAACTGTTTCCGGATTCTGGTCGTTCACTTCCTGAATTTCCTGAACTCCCGTACCAGGAGGTTATTATCCATCCCTACCGCTTCGTTTATCGGGTGATTGACGCCACCGTCTGGATCGTTACTGTCTGGCACGGAGCAAGGCTCCTGACAAATCCAGAAGCATGATTTTCAGCCATTCGAGAAGTACGACCCGACGGGGGCTAACTGCTGGATACCTGGGCCATAAACCACAATGCTTTCATCGTCACCTCCGGAAAACTGTCCCGCCCAACTGGACGAACGGCCTATTTCGCCGATCCGGACGGCCACCCGTGGGAAATCACCTGGGCACCCATGTTTTCTTTGGGGCCAGAGGGAGAGTTGCATCTGCCGTAGCCATCTGTGCCACAAATTGGAGATCGGGCAGGTGCGCCAGCACCTGCTCATAATCGCTGTGAGCCTCCAAAACCTGGACAACCACTGGCAGTGGTTCTGCCCAAATCCCAGGAAGGTCGCACTCGGCAGGTCCGCGAATGGCGAACGCAAGGGCTTCTCGTGGCACGCACCAAGACGACGAACAAACCCGCTTCCGTGCGGATACTGAGGGACGCCGTATTCGTTCCAATCGATGTATCGGCTTTGGGACAGGAATGGATGCATATTCGGTATCTTCAGAGGTGTTTTCCTGGGTTCTGGTCACTCCCCATCCCGCAACCGAGTCAGGTCCCGGCGATCCTTCTTGCTTGGCCTCCCCGCGGATACGGGTAAGGGCTGCGTCTTGCTGACCATCGCTGCCGTTGCGCGTTCATGCTGGCTCTGCACCGTCTCTTCGTACAGCAATACCGCTTCCCTGACGGCCCACGCCGATCAGAAAGGGTACAAGACTGTTTTGATTTACTTTTATGAAGTACGCAAATTGCGTACTTCCGGGCGCGAAGTCAACAGGTTGTGGAGAATATGGCGGAGAGGAGAAGAGAAGGGGTGAAAACCGGGGGAGAGAGGTACGGCAAACAGCCGGATTCCCCGTGAGACATGCCACGCAAACCATTGGAAACATTTGCGTTTTCAGACACAAAAAAACCGCCATTGCGGGCGGTGAATTTGCGAAGAAAAGTCTTAAAACTTAAATTGGTGGAGCCGAGGGGGATCGAACCCCTGGCCTTCGCATTGCGAACGCGACGCTCTCCCAGCTGAGCTACGGCCCCACTGCACGGGGAGGGATTATCCATAGTTGCCGGTGCCATGGCAAGGTACAAAGCGCACCAACCCAAAAAAACTATCCCACACCCTCCCCATACAAAACCCGTTCCAAATACAACCCCCAGGGCGGCACTGTCGGACCCGCCTTGGTTCTGTCCTCACTGCGTAAAATCTGCTCCATCATGGAGGGTGACCACTCGGCACGACCTATCACACTCAATGTGCCTACGATATTGCGTACCATGTGCTGCAAAAAGCCATCGGCACCAACCCGTATGTGGATCTCCCCCCCGACGGCCTCCACCTCCATCCGGCTCAAGGTGCGCACCGGATCCTTGGCCTGACAGAAAGAGGCCCGAAAGGCTGAAAAATTATGCCTCCCCAACAGTGCAGAGGCCGCCAACCGCATCCGCTCCACATCCAACGGCCGGGGATGATGCCAAACACGCCGCCGGTCCAAAGCCGGAGCAGAACTCCGCCCCGCCAGTACACGATAAAAATATTCCCGATAAACGGCTGAATAACGGGCGTGAAACCGGTCATCCACCTCTTCCACCGCCAGAACAGTCAACAACTCCGGCGTCATCACATTCACCGCCCGCAAAATGACCCAGGGCTCGCGGGGTCGGGTTGTGTCAAAATGGGCCACCTGCCCCGTCGCATGTACACCCGCATCCGTCCGGCCAGCCCCCAAAACAGTGACAGAATGCCCGCACAAACGGGCCAGCGCATCCTCCAGCACACCCTGCACCGTGACGATACCATCCTGCTGACGTTGCCAGCCCCGAAACCCTCCCCCATCATATTCCAACGTCAGACGATATCGAGCCACAAGCCATCCTTCGCAACAGCTTTCCAAACCAACCAAAACGGCAACTCGACCAGCCAGCCGCCTCTACCCCTTAACTCTCCTCGTCAGAATCCTCAGCCGCTTCAGCACCCTTGGCCGCTGCCGCACCCTTCTTCGGCGGCTTGCCGACAGCCGGACGATAAATCTCTATCCGATCCCCCTCCTTCACCACCTGATCCAACGGCACAACTTTGCCATAAACACCCGCCTTGTTCTTGGTCAGATCAATCTCCGCACACTTTTTGAGAATGCCCGATTGCCGAATCGCCTGCTCGACGGAAGCACCTTCCGCCACCTCCGTCTCAGCCACAATTTGCCGCTTGGCTTCCGCATAAGCCACCGATACTTTCATCCAACCGCTCCCTTGCTAAATGGCCTACCCAAACAACCCACCCGCATCTGCCAGGTCGGCATATTACCGAACCAAACCTCTCCAACAGCAAAAGCGCAGCAGATACTTTTTGCGCTTTTCAAACCTTCCGTATAGAATAGGCGCATTATTGGCTTTTTTTCAAGACACAAACCGTCTATATTTTGGACCAGCCATACGGGCGGAACAACGGCCAGCATCTGAATAGGTTCTAAGCTTATGAAAATTTTCTCTGTTTACAACATCAAAGGGGGCGTTGGCAAAACCACCTCCTCCGTCAATCTGGCTTACCTGTCCGCCGCGGCCGGTGCCCAGACTCTGATTTGGGACCTGGACCCCCAAGGCGGTACCAGCTACTACCTCTGCGTCAAACCCAAAATCAAAGGTGGCTCCGAAGAGCTGCTCCAGAGCAAAGCCAGAACCCTGGCACAGCTGCGAATGACCGGCTATCCCAACCTGGATCTGTTGCCGTCCGACATCTCCTACCGGAACCTGGATAACCAACTGGCCAAAAGTTCCAAGCCCCTGCTCGGTCTGGAACGACTGGTTGCCCCCCTGGCCAAACAGTATGACCACATGTTCGTGGACTGCCCGCCCGGGTTGTCCCTGGTCATAGAAAATGTTTTCCAAATGACCGATGTGCTGCTGGTACCCATGATCCCAACCCCGCTCTCCCTGCGCGCTTACAACCGGCTCGTGCAGTTCCTGGTCAAAAGGCGTACCAAAAAATTGCGGGTACTGCCCTTCTTCAACATGGTCAACATGGACAAGCCCATTCACCGGGTGGTCACCAAAAACATCAGCGAAAAACACCCGATCTTTCTGAGAAACGGGGTGCCGGAGTCCACCTTGATCGAGGCCATGGGGGTCAAACGCTCCCCCATTTTTACCTATGCCAGAGAGTCGGCAGAGGCCGATTCGCTCCGCGTCCTGTGGCAGGAGATCCTGGAACGCAGCCCGGGCTGAGGTCAACCAAACAGATCCGTGGAAAGATAGCGGTCGCCCCGGTCGGGCAGAATGACGACCAGACAGCCCTCTCCCTGCAACTCCTCCGCCAGGGCGAGGGCTGCTGCGACGGCACCACCGGCGGAGTGCCCCACAAAGATCCCCTCCTCTTTGGCCAGTCGATGGGTCATCTCCCGGGCAGCCTCGGCGGAGACATCCATAATCCGGTCCACCCGGGATGGCTCAAAAATTTTGGGCAGATACTCCTTGGGCCAACGCCGAATGCCCGGAATTTTTGACCCCTCCTCCGGGTGAACGCCCACAATCTGTACAGCCGGGTTTTGCTCTTTCAAAAATCGGGAAACCCCCATGATGGTGCCGGTGGTGCCCATGGAGCTGACAAAATGGCTGATCGCGCCTTGGGTATCCCGCCAAATTTCCGGGCCGGTGGTGCGATAGTGGGCCTTCCAATTGTCTGGATTGGAAAACTGGTCAAAAATAATCCCCTCCCCTGCCCGCACCATCTCCCATGCCCGATCGATGGCCCCCTCCATGCTGGCCGCATCGGGGGTCAGTTCCAAATGGGCACCGTACGCCGCCATCACCGCGCGCCGTTCGACGGACATGGATTCCGGCATGACCAGGGTGATAGGATTGCCCCAACGGGCTGCGATCATGGCCAAGGCAATCCCGGTATTGCCGCTGGTTGGCTCAATAATTCGGACCCCCTCTTGCAGCAAACCGGCTGCCCTGGCACCGGTAAACATGCTCAATGCGGCCCGGTCCTTGACCGATCCGGCCGGATTGTTGCCCTCCAGTTTGGCCAGCAGGCGAATATTGTTAAAGGCTGCCCCCAGTCGGGGCAGTGCCACCAGGGGGGTGTTGCCGATACATGACTCCAGGGTATTCATGACTCTATATCTCCTGCTGTCGATGGATAACAGATGAACCGGGGTGAATATAGATCGATAAACGGCTATCAATCAACACACATCCCATCAATGGGAGTGTTTTATGCGCGCTTTGCTGGACTCTCTTTTTGCAGCCTACGGACCACAACACTGGTGGCCGGCCCAAAGTGTCGAAGAGATGATGGTGGGAGCCATCCTGGTACAAAACAGCTCCTGGACCCAGGTAGAGCGGGTGATCGCCCAACTGCAGCTCCACGATCTGCTCTCCCTGGCCGCTCTGCGACAGATGCCAGCCGAACAACTCTGGCCGGTATTGCGACCCGTGGGTTTTTTTCGGTTAAAAACACGCCGTCTGAAAGCACTGGCCGACTTCATGGCACAATATGATGACCGGCCAGAACAACTTTTTCAGCAGGAGACCCAGCGGTTGCGCCAGAGCCTGTTGCAGGTGAACGGCATTGGCAAAGAGACTGCGGACGCCATCCTCTGCTACGGAGCCCGTCGGCCCCTCTTTGTGGTGGATGCCTATACAAAACGGCTCTTTTACCGCCTCGGGCGGGTTGCAGAAAACGCTTCGTATGATACCATACAGGCGATGGTTCACCAGGGATTGCCGAATAGTGCGGAACAGTTGGGGGAGTTGCATGCCCTGATTGTTTGCCATGGCAAGGAGCATTGCCGGGCACGTCCCCGTTGCGCCTTGTGTCCGCTCCATTTTTGTCCTGCATTTGGGAGACTCTCCCCATGACGCTGATCGATGCCCTCCCCAGCCAGGGCCGCCCCATTCAACGCTTGTCAGAGGTGTTGGCCAATCAGATTGCTGCCGGCGAAGTGGTAGAGCGACCCGCCTCGGTGGTCAAGGAGTTGGTGGAAAACAGCCTGGATGCGGGAGCCACGCGCATTGAGGTTTGGATTGATCAGGGTGGCAAGCGGCAGATCCGGGTGCAGGATAATGGCCATGGCATGAGCGCAACCCAGGCTCGCCTTGCCATGGAACGCCATGCCACTTCAAAAATTGCCTCCGTGGAAGATCTGTTTGCGATCCAAACGTTGGGCTTCCGGGGCGAAGCCCTCCCCTCCATCGCCTCGGTTTCGCATTTTGAGCTGGAAAGCCGGAGCATGGCACAGGTGGATGGGGTGCGTTTACTCTTTCGGGGCGGGGTATTGGAGCAGGAGAGTCATGTCGTAATACCCGTTGGCACCCGCATCAGCGTTCGCAACCTTTTTTACAACACCCCGGCCAGACTCAAATTCATGAGCTCGGACAATACCGAGGCCCAACATGTCACAGAGCTGCTCCAACGACTGGCACTGGCCCATCCCAACAGTGATTTCAAGCTCTGGATCAATGGCCGGGAGTCGCTGGATATTCGCGCCGGCACTGAGGAGTATCTGACGGGACAACGGCTGGCCGCTATTTTTGGTGATGATTTTCTGGACAACTGTTTGGAAGTGACCAGTCAGCAGGAGCATATCTCCATCTCCGGTTGGATCGGACTGCCCACCTTGAGCCGCAGCAACACCCGCAGTATCCAGTTGTTTGTCAATAACCGTTGGGTACGGGACAAGGTCATTCTTTCTGTTATCCGGGAAGCCTATCGGGATCTGCTGGCCCACAACCGCTATCCTGTATTGGCTCTTTTTATCCAGGTTCCGCCCGAATCCGTGGATGTCAATGTCCACCCCACCAAACAGGAGGTACGTTTTCATCAGCAAAAGTTTGTCTATGCCACGGTTCATCGGGCCTTGGACTCCTCTTTGGCAACCTTGGGTCAGCGTACCTATCAAACACCCCAGCACCCCATTCCCCCCCATCAGGAGCCTGCGGAATCGGATCCTCTGTTGGCCCGTTTACCCGCAGCCGTCTCCCGACCCGTTCATTGGGACCGCTCTGATACCGCTTTTTCAACCGCCTACTCTGGTAATCGGGGGACTCCCTGTAAGGTTTCGGAGGGGGGGGAGTGGCCGCCAGCGAGCCTGCTGTTTCGGCCAAAAGATGGCCCACGCTCTGATGCTCTGGCCTCCGAATGGAACAGGGGCAGTTCTGCTGAACCACTCTTCTCCCCGGAATCGATGGCTGAACCACCGTTGGGACGCGCTTTGGCGCAGATCCATGGCAGCTATATTCTGGCCCAAACGGCTACAGGCATTGTCCTGGTGGACCAACATGCCGCCCATGAACGTATTGTTTATGAGTCGCTTAAACAGGCTTATGCCAAAGAGGGCATTAAACGGCAAAAGCTGTTGATGCCTGTCATTCTGCAGCTTTCTCAAACGGAAGCCGCTGCGATGGCCCAACAGTTGCCCGCTCTGGCTGATTTGGGGGTTGTGGTCGAGCCCTTTGGGAAACAGGCTTTTGCCATTCGGGAGGTACCAGCCTTGTTGGCCGATGGTGAGATAGAGGCTTTGGTGCTGGATTTAGTCAATGATCTGGAGAAAGTGGGGAGCTCTTCCGGGGTAGAGGCCCGGCTGGAGCAGATGCTTGCCACCATGGCTTGCCACAATTCTGTCCGGGCACGCAAAAAGCTGGGACTTGAGGAGATGGACGCCTTGCTCCGGCAGATGGAGTCGACCAACTTTTCCGGTCAATGCGGCCATGGCCGCCCGACCTATACCAGCATCAGTCTGGCGGAGTTGGAAAAAATGTTTGGGCGGCGTTAAGGGGTGCCGAGGTTTGCACATTTGCCGGACTGCCGAAAGTACACAAGCCTGCGGGAGGCGGAAAGCCGCCTCCCGCAGAGGAGAGCTGCGCGGGACATATGCAGACCCGCATGACAGTAATTTACTGCGTGACGGCGGCCAAAATTTCCTGCATTTGTTTGAAACGTCCTGCTTGCACACCGGTAGCCAACGCTTTGGCCTCATCTTTTTTCCCAGCCAGCACATTGGGGATCAACTCGCTGTCACGGGTGGTTTTGAAGGCGGTCCACACCTCATTGAACGCCTTGAGGGCGTCTGCATTTTTTCCGACCAATGCATCCACCTTGGCCGAGGCCGCCTGGACCTCCTCCACCTGCTTCGTTTGGGCAGCTTTGTCGGTGATGCTGAGCAAAGTGACCAATTTCTCACGGGCTTCGGTCAAGCTCGCCTTGGTGGCATCCGCAACGGGACCGGCCATGGCCACGGAAGCATAGAGAGCCAGACCCATTCCCAGCAAACCAGATGACAGCATTTTTTTCATTGTTGAGTTCTCCAGTAGGGGTAAAAGAAAAAACAAAACAATCCGATCAAGATGGAACAACGCGCCGCCATTATGCCCCGTTGGCGAGGGAACGGCAACGACAAAATTTCGGTAACGGGATTTTGGTTGATGACTCATCGGCATGATCAAACCGTCGCTGTGTCCCGGTCTTATCGCAGGTCAGGCAATCATGATCAAGGCTTGCATCTCGGGATCCGGTCAGCTATAGTGTTCCGGTGATCCGTTGGTTGGCAAGTGGGGTGCGACCGCGCGATTGCGTATAGCCATTTTTTTTGTGTCAAGGACGGGGGTGTAGCTCAGTTGGGAGAGCGCCTGCTTTGCAAGCAGGAGGTCATCGGTTCGATCCCGTTCACCTCCACCAATTTAAGTTTTAAAATTATTCTCTGCAAATTCGCCGCCTTCATGGGCGGCTTTTTTGTGTCTAAAAACAACAATGTTTCCAATGGTTAGCTCGGTGTGCCTCGCAGGGTGTCC
>PEAG01000095.1 GCA_002753505.1 Magnetococcales bacterium HCHbin5
AAAAAGCATGGGTGTGGTCATCATGTCAGCGCATATGGGGCTTTGCCCCTGCACCCCACCGGGGACCGTGACGGTCCCCGGACCCCTGCAATAGTTTGAAAAGATTAGAAAAAAGCATGGGTGTGGTCATCATGTCAGCGCATATGGGGCTTTGCCCCTGCACCCCACCGGGGACCGTGACGGTCCCCGGACCCCTGCAATAGTTTGAAAAGATTAGAAAAAATCAGGGCTCGGGCGACTTTTTTTTCCAGAAGGATGATTTATCCAGTTGTTCCAGCTTAGCCAACTCATCCCGCGCAATGCTTTTGCCGGTATCGGCATTGGAAAATTGCCGTATGGCCTCCTGATAATGCCAACGTGCCGTTTTTTTCTCCATGATCAGATAGGCATGGCGGGCCAACGCCAGATGACTGGCCCCCAGGTGGTTTTGCTTGCCTTCAACAATTCCCAGCAGATAAAAATATTCTGAAACCAGCGGATATTCCAGGGTTAATGGACGTAAAATATGGCTGGCGTCGGCCCATTTTTCCTGTTCGTTCAGAGCGAACGCCAGTCGATAAAGCAGATCGGCATTGGTCTGTTTGGGTTGATGCAGCAGGGCGGCGCGAAAATCGGCCTCGGCAACAGCGGGCTTGCCCGATTCCAAACGTACCATGCCCCGCTCGCGCAACAGGTAGGGATCGTTTGGCTGCTGTTTGAGCAACGTCTCCAAGTCGGTCAGGGCGGCCGACAATTGACCCATGTAGCGTTCTGCCACGGCCAGACCATAACGGGCGGGAAAATTGTCGGGATCCCACTCCAACCGTTTACGGAAACGGGCCATCAGCCCATTCAAATCATCTGTGGTGCCGGCCTCCAGGACAGCCTGCACGCGGGCCAGCAGGGTGTTGTCCGCCTCCTGATGCTGCCTGACCCGCTGCTGGCCGGACGCACTTTGCCGTGTTGATCCGACGGCGGGGGCGGTCTGCATGGCCTCCAGTTGCTGCTGACTCTCCATCAACCGAAGCGAACTGATGGGATGGGTCAACAGGTAGGGGGGAGGCATGGTGTGGATGCGCTGTTCCCGGTTCAGACGCTCCATAAAGCGCACCATGCCGTGCGGATCAAAGCCTGCCATGCTGAGATAACGGATGGCCAACCGGTCTGCCTGGGCCTCTTTTTCCCGAATGGCATCCAGCAGAGAGGATTGGGAGGCGGCGGCCCCGCCCGTGATGGCGGCCTGGGTGACCTGGCCGTTGCCGGTGGCGATGCCGGCAGCAATGCCGGCGGCGAAAGCAACCATGGTGCGCAAGGTGACATCTTTTTTGGTCGTCTCGAGCTGAATATGGTGACCTGCACTCAGATGCGCCAGTTCATGGGCCATGACGGCAGCCAACTCATCCCGGTCCCGTACGGCCAGCAGCAGGCCGCTGTTGAGAATAATGTTTTGTCCAGGCAGTGCCATGGCATTGAGGTTGTTGTCCAACAGGAGATTGAAATGGACCTCTCCCGGCTTGATTCCGGCGGCCAGTTGCAGCGGTTCCCCCAGAGATCGCATCAGGTCGGAGCTTTCCGGCCCGGTGACCAGGGTGATATTCTGTTTGGGTGCGGTGGCGGCGATGGTGAAGATCGGCCAGGCGAACAGCACACTGATGAAAAACCAACAAACAGGGAGTGGTAAAAATTTTTTCATGATGCTATCCTGCTGAGGAAAGGGGGGCATACAATTTGCTGGGCTGTTGTCGGGTGCCTGGACAGACAGTGTGGCCTATTGTGACGATTTTGGCGAGAGCGCGTGTGAATCGGGCGAGACAATGATAAACCGCTTTAAACAGCGTGGCAGCAGTAAACGGTTGGTGGAGTTGCGCCGTATCCGGGAGGAGGCCAATGGGATGGCCCTGGCGCGTGTTCTGGCTCGCCTGGAGGGGTTGCGGCAGGATGTAATCAAACTGGACCAACAGACCCTGGAGGAGCAGACGTTGGCACGGGATGCCATCGGTCAGGAGGGGGCTTCGTCGGATCGTTTGGCGTTGGGTATGATGGACAACTTTTTGCGGGGTCAGCTTTGGCGGCGCAAGCGGCTGGAACAGATGATCGCCGTCGCCGATCTGGACCTGGAAAAGGCCAGGGAGGCTTGGCTGGCCGCCCGAACCCAACTGCAACAAGCGGAAAAACTGGCGGAAAAAGAGGATCTGCAATACCGTAAACAGGCAGAGCAGCAAGAGAAAAAGACGATGGATATGATTGGCGTTCTGCGCAACAAGACCTTTTTCGGTCAGGAAGGAGATTTGGGATGAGAGGCTTGCCAAGTGATTGGGGTCTGCAACGTGGACATGCCCACGGACGGCGTGGATCGACGGTGATGCTGGCCTGTCTGCTGTTGTTGGCCTTGTTGTGTGGATCGGTTCTGTCTGACGGGTTGGTGAGCCGGGTGGAAGCGGCAGATGCGGTAGCCGACAAGGAGAACAAGGATAAGAACAAGGACAAGGACAAGGACAAGGACAAGGAGCAGAATGTAGAGGACAAGGCGGTCAGGGTGGGGGATCCGGCCAGTTTGTTGAACAGTTTGGAACAACGTCGTCTGGAGTTGGACAAACGGGCCAGGTGGTTGGATCTGCGAGAGGCCGATCTGAAGCGGTTGGAGGAAAAGCTGGCCAAGCGTATCGCCTCCCTGGAGGGTCTGAGGAACGAAATCGGGGCCAGCCTCGACAAAGAGAAGGTGTTGGATGATGCCAATATCGCGCGTCTGGCCAAAATATTGTCCAGCATGAAGATCAAGGCGGCGGCGGATGGCTTGAAATCCATGGATCGGGAGACAGCCGTCCTGGTGTTGAAGGTGATGAAGGAGAAGGTGGCTGCCAAAATTTTGAGCAAAATGGACAGCACCCAGGCTGTCGAGTTGGCCAACGAGTTGGGTATTCCCATGGCGGAAAGGCAACATAACTGATTGATATCATCGCCGTGGCCCACGGGGATGGTTGTTCCCGCGCTTCCAAACGATTGCAGGAGTCCTTGGGACCGTGACGGTCCCAAGGACTCAACTCCGTGAAATTGTTCGGGAGTTGGCAGATAATGTGCAGTATTTTCAGTATGTTTAATAAAAAAACACCGTCGCCCTCTTTTTTCTCTCAAGCCGACGGGCCGCACGCCGATAAACTAATCATACGGTGGCTGACTGTGAGGATTCAATCCACTGAACAGACCACCAGCCGGGCCTCACAATAGTGAGTGTGTACGAAAGCAGAAGGTAACCAGGAAGGTTGCCTGTCAGGTTTGTGAACTCCTGCACCGACGATGATTGCACAGCCGGTGCCGACTGTCACAAGCCGCCAGGGTTAGGGTTGGCCCTGTAAAATGAACAACCCACCTCCAGCCAGGGACGGATAATGAAACGTGATCCCACGACGGGACGCGCATCGGGAGGTAACGTCACCATGTCTATCACCAGTCGCTCTCTTCGGGCCTCTTTATGCCCACCCGCTGCCCCAACGCCCCAAGGCTTGATCGCCGCCAGGCAGGCAGACCCAATCAACGAATACCATACATAGCACCCCGTTTGGTCTCTCTGCGACGCTTGTGGCCTGTTTGTGCCCGTTGAGTGCTGACTTGTCAGCTTTCAAACCAAGCGGTGGAGTTTTCTCGGGCAGTTTGATTATTTAAATTGTTATTTGTCTTTAATTTTAAAGATGTACGGATTCTTTTGCGCATTTCAAAAACAATAGCAATTTTGTTTATTATTAAACAGCTATTGTGAGCGGTGTACACACGATTTGTGTGAAGGGCCGGGCTGGCCCTGAGCAGCGAATGAACAGCCCACCTCCAGCCAGGGACGGATTGATTTTAGTGGAACTCCGCAAGGGTTCCGAACAAGGAGGATTTACCCATGTCTATCGTCATGAACACCAACATCTCGTCTTTGACCGCACAACGCAATTTGACCAACAGCACCAATGCGTTGGCTACCACGTTCAAAAGATTGTCTTCTGGTCAGCGCATCAACAGCGCAGCAGATGATGCCGCCGGCCTTTCCATATCTGATCGGATGACCTCGCAAATTCGCGGTCTGAATCAGGCGGTTCGCAACGCCAATGATACCATCTCCATGATTCAGATTTCCGAGGGTGCGTTGAATGAGACCACCACGGCGTTGCAGCGGATGCGTGAGCTGGCAGTGCAGGCGGCCAACGATACCAATGTGTCCACCGATCGGCAGGATTTGCAGAAAGAGGTCAATCAGCTGATCTCTGAGATTGACCGGATCTCCGTGACCACCGCCTTCAACAATCAGTTGTTGCTGCAAGGCAGCTTTGCGGAAGGCAAAAAGTTCCATGTCGGTGCCAACGAGAACCAGACCATCACGGTGAGCATCACCAACATGGGTGCGGAGGCTCTTGGGATCGACAGGGGCAATATGGAGACCTTCAGCACCGGTGATGGTGCAACGGATCAGGTCAATGCGGAAGCGGCGATCACCAAAATTGATGCGGCCATCAACTCTGTGACCGCCCAGCGCGCCACTTTGGGTGCCATGCAGAACCGTTTTGAGGCCGTCGTGGCCAACCTGACCAATATCTCCCTGAATACGTCGGTTGCCCGGTCTCGGGTTTTGGATGCGGATATTGCGGCGGAGTCGGCCAAGCTGACCCAGAATGCCATCATGCAGCAGGCCGGGACCGCTGTCTTGGCCCAGGCGAACCAGCAGCCGGCGATCGTCTTGCAGCTGCTCAAGTAGAAGGGGTTGCTTCCGCCTGAGTCGGAGTGATCTGGCCGTGCAGTGGAGTGACGTTGGGGGGGTGTTGTCGTCATTCGGGTTCAAGGGTGGCTGTCAAGGTACCCGGAAGGATGACAGACGGGTGGGGGCGCAGCCCCCACCTCCCCGACGGCCTGCTGACCCGACCATGCCGGTTGGGCTGCCAAGTGGTCACGGCGTGCCGGGATCACCTGGCTAAAGGCTGGAGTTTGAAACAAAATTTGGAATTTATCCAAGTGCATGGGGGACTCTCCCCCGGTTGTTGCCGAGAGGAGTTGTTTTATTGTTCCTCTTAAGCTTCGCAGTAGCTGGACAAGGATTGCAATAAAAACAGGGATGGCTGAGCAGGAGAGAGGGTGGTTGTCGTCCGGGCAATCGGTCGGGCAGAGGTTTATGAGATTAAATGATAACGGCTTGACAGGGGAGAAGGTACCGATTTGATAAAAGTCGTGTGGAATTAATGAGATATTCTTATTGAGTCGCCAGGCGGTATCATCCTGTTGACGGGAACCATGACGGGGGGCAGTTGCCACTGCGAGGTTGTCGTTGGGATGGGTGCGTTTGCCAGTCATGGCGTGTAACAGCTGACAGGAGGAAGTGCGAGTAAATATTCATATGTAGAACGATTGCGGCGGAGGCGTGGGTCTGATTTGCCCCATGTCAGCCCTGTACCCGGATGGTCAAGTTCCGGTTGTGTCCAACGTACTCCCAGACGTTGATCCCACAACCCGCATCCCGTGTCATGTTTGTCAAAGACGGGGGGCCGGTACGGTTCGGTACAGCTTCGCAGCACTCTGAATGCCTCAGGGTTTGTGCAGGTTTCCAGTTATCCAGACGCCCCACCGGTAGCCGCTGTGTGCTTCGGTGTCTTGCAACGGTCTTGTTTGAACCGTGGGCAGGGGGGTATGGGAAGGCGGTGCGCCGTCTACCCGGCAGGGGAAACCTGTATCAAACGGAACAGGCTTGATAGGCGTAATCTGCATCGTGTTTATTCCGTTGTAAACACAATGCTTATCATTACGGTGTGATCGGACCGGTCACGTTAAATGAACGGTTCACCTCCAGCCAGGGAAGGATTTTAAGTGGATATCAAGAGATATTCACAGATTTGGGAGGAAAACGACAATGGCTTTCATGATCAACACGAACATCGCAGCACTGACCGCTCAACGCAGCTTGTCCAACACCACCAATGCGTTGAGTGCCACATTCAAACGGCTCTCTTCCGGGTTGCGCATCAACAGTGCGTCGGATGATGCGGCCGGTCTTTCGATCAGTGATCGGATGACCTCGCAGATCCGCGGTTTCAACCAATCTGTGCGCAACGCCAACGACACCATTTCGCTGATTCAGGTGGCGGAAGGGGCCTTGAATGAGACAACGACTGCATTACAACGGATGCGGGAGTTGTCAGTTGCGGCGGCCAACGACACGTATGTCACAACGGATCGGACAGACATGCAGAAAGAGTTGAACCAGTTGGTTGCGGAGATTCAGCGGATCTCGAGCAACACCCAGTTCAACAACCAGTATTTGTTGCAGGGCAGCTTTGCAGAGGGCAAACGGTTCCACGTAGGTGCCAACACCGATCAAACCATCGTGGTCAGCATTACCGACATGGGCGCGGAAGCCCTGGGGATCGATGCCGGCAACTTGGAGGTCTTCAACACCGGTGATGGCGCAACCGACCAGGCCAATGCAGAGGCGGCGATCACCAAAATTGATAATGCGATCAATTCGGTGACCTCCATGCGGGCCACCATGGGTGCCATGCAGAACCGGTTCCAGGCTGCGATTGCCAGCTTGACCAACATCTCCCTGAATACCGAGGCTGCCAAGTCCCGGGTTCTGGATGCGGATATGGCGGCGGAATCGGCCAAGTTGACCCAGAACAGCATCCTGCAGCAGGCTGGCACCGCCATCCTGGCGCAGGCCAACCAGCAACCGTCGGTCATTTTGCAGTTGCTGCGCTAGGGTTGATGGGAATCGCCGAATTGTTCGGCATCCGTCCCTCCGTCAGGGTGTTGCCTTGACGGTTCCGGGGTGGAAACAGTTACCGTGTGGCCGTCACCCTCATCCCGATGGGGGTGACGGCAGGAGGAGGAGATTAGATGGAAAATATCGCCGCCTATGGAACAAACACGGTGCAATTGAAGTCAGTCGATGGGGGAGCCCGGAAAGTTTCCGAGCCGTCGTCTTCAGAGCAGCAGTTGTCTGGAGCCTTCGACGAACAGTTGGCCAAAGCCGAGTTGGCATTTTGGGATGAACAACTGGGATCGACACAGCCGGGATTGAAAAATCTGGCTGAAGAGATCACCCACACATTGTCTGGCCTCAAGAGTCTGCATCTGAGTATGGATCAGGAGAGGCAGCAGGTTGTGGTGCGGGTGGTGGACAAGGAGACCAACAAGGTTGTACGACAACTGCCCAGTCGGCAGATGGTGGATCTGGTCAAACAGATGCGCGATCTGGAGGGTTTGTTGTTCAAAGCCAGTTCTTGACATACCCGATATCACAGGCACAGAGTGCTTTGGGGGGCCGCGACCCCCAAAGCCTCTGTGGTCTCTTGTTCGCTCTACTGTCTTTCGATCTCCTGTTACCGGATTTGTGACCTCTCTGTCGCCTTGTGGATAAAAACAGGGTCCGTCTGCCGATTTCCTGCTTTCATGGTGGGGGGTAACCCTGCTATTATTGTCCGTTGCCGCTGCCTTCTCCCCCTCTGTGTGTTCACTTTTCGGAAACTGTTATGCTGCGAAATAAAAGTTCCATTTATCACGTGTTGTTATCATTATTGTTTGTGCTTTCCGTTGTGTTGGGATTGGGGTATATGGTCAGCCGTGCCGTACTGCAGGATGTGCGGCACACCTTGATGGTGGAAAAGGCCAAATGGGTTGCGGATGCCATCCAGAAAAGTCTGGAAGAGACCATCAATAATGTTTCGCTGTTCAAAGAGTCTTGGGTGGACAGCTTGACTTGGTTGCCCGTGCCCCCGTCAGAGGGGGTTCGTGGCGAGGCGGCCGGAGGTGCCGATGCCGCGCAATTCCGGGAAAAATGGGAAAAAATGCGCCAGTTGTTCCCGCTGTGGCAGGTGGATTTTTTGCTTATTCTTGACTCTTCCGGTCGGGTATTGCATCAATTGCCCGATGCCTTTTCGGGGGAGAGGCCTTTTTCCGACGAGTTGCTGGATGCGGCGCGCCAGGAGTTGCAGTCGCATGAATTATGGATGACGCTGGATCGCATGGAGGGCCATCTGGCGGTGCAGGTCTTTTCCTATCTGCCCAACGAACAGTCCAAGGGCTCCATGGTGGTTTTTGGCCAATATCTGGAGAAGCTTGTCCTCCAGTTGGAGACGGATCACCCGGATCTTACCTTTCTGCTGGCGGGTGACGATGATCTGTTGGGATCGGATCCCATTGCCCGGGATTCAGAGCTGCTCAATCCGGATCTGATTGAACAGGCCATCGAGGAGAACAGGCCGCAATTCGATGACAACACCCGTTTGCTGTGGAATCTGTATTACGCGCCGCTGCAACTGTTGGACCAGACGGTTTGCCTGATTGTGCCCATTGAGTTGAAGGCGGCGCAGAAAATTTTGAACCGCAGTCAGAAAAAGCTGCGCCAGGCCGGTTGGTTCTCCTTGTTGGGGATCGTCTTGGCGGGCACGGCCTTGACATTCTGGTTGCTGCTGCCACTACGCAGGGCCCAGGCCCAAGCCCAGGCTGTATTGACCCTGTACGGGAGGGTGGCCGAAACGACCGAGGGGGAGGATGCAGTCAGCCAATCGCCAACCGGCAATGAAATCAAGGCGGTGCAGCAGGCCCTGACGGTGGTCTCCCGCCGGTTGGAGGCGCGGCAGCGCAAAGAGGAAGAGCCGCTATGACAGCGGTGGATGGGTATAGGTGGTACGGACGAGGCAGAGACTGAAGACAGCGGCCAGATCCTGTAGCAGGTCGGTGGCGTCGCTGGGCAGGAAGCGGTTGGGGGCTTCGCCGCCCAGATTGAGGGAGCCGATCAGTCGCGGTTGCGGATTGGCGTCGTCTTCGGGTGCATACAGCGGCACCAGGGCTTCGGAGCGAATGATGGGGGCCATCTGGCCGAAGTAGAGGGAGCGGTTTTTGCCCTCCAGTCCCACCCGGATCAGGGGGGCGGTTCCGGTGCCCAAGGTTTGGAGCAGCTGCGTGTGTTCCAGCACGAAGAGACGCTCGTCCATCGATTGCGGGGGTGGGCTCTGCCGGAACATGGCTGCCATCGCCGTTTCCCTGGCACTGATGGAGACGGTGACGCGCTTGATATTAAATAAATTTTCTTGTTCCTGGGTGGCGATGGCAATCAGCGGCCAAGGCTCTGTAGCCATGATCAGTTGTGTTTGAATGGCATGGAAGGCGCGGTAGATCTCCTCGTTGCGGAGCAGGCGGTCCAGGATGGCATCCAGTTTATCCCGCAACTGGTCGTTCTGGCGGCGCAGATAGTTCAGCTGTCCGGCCTCCAGGCTGAGTACCTTGCCGGATGCCTGAATGGCCGCAGGGAGCAGTTCCGGATAATTTGCAAAAAAATCCGGGTGTTGCTGAAGCCAGGCCAAAACCTGACTCTCTTCGAGTGGGGAGGAAGTGTTCATGCGCTCTGTTATGCCTGGAATTGGGAAAACTTTCAAGCAATAATCTGTTGACGGGTGCAGAGGGGGGGGGTATCATCCGCCGGGTTGTGTTGCTTGGGTGGGACAGGCCGTGCATTTTTGGATGTTTGTGTGTGGCTGTGTGTGGTTGAAACCATTTGGCAGAGAAGGGCAGGGGGATTGGGTGTCTGGAAATTTTGATGAGGCCAATATCGAGAAGGTGGCGCGGTGCATGAAGGCGTTGTCACACCCCTTGCGTTTAAAGGTGATTGTTGCCTTGAATGATCAGGAGTTGAGTGTGCAGGAGTTGGTGGAGGCGGTGGGTACGACCCAGTCCAATGTCTCGCAGCATTTGACCATCATGCGGGACAAGCAGATTCTCTCTTCCCGGCGAGATGCCAACCAGGTGTTTTATCGGGTGGGTGATTGCAAGGTGTTGGATCTGGTGGCCTTGACCCGCACCATTTTTTGTAACGCAACCCCATTGGAACCATAATTTTTTTATCGTGGGTTGGAGTGCTATGGCTTGGTTACAGGAACAGGGTACAACGCTGCTCTTGATTGCTGGTTTGGTGGCGTTTTTGTTGCGTGGTCCTGTGTTGGCCCGTGCAACGGGTGTTGAGACGTTAACGGTACACGATTTGGCGCGTCAGCTCTCCTCTTCTGCGCCCCCTCTTTTGTTGGACGTGCGCAGTCCGGCCGAGTTTGCGACCGGGCATGTTCCAAACGCCATTTTGATTCCTCTGCCGGAGTTGCGTCAGCGTCTTGACGAGTTGCGTCCTCAAGCGGCCTCCAGGGCGGTTGCCGTCATTTGCCGCAGTGGTAATCGTTCCCTTCATGGTGCGGTGTTGCTCAAACGGTCCGGCTTTCCGCAGGTGGTCAATGTGGCGGGGGGAATCGTCAACTGGAAAATTCAAGGCTACCCGCTGCGGGGCTAGTGGGGATGCGTTCCGCGCTGAACGGGGTTGCGGTCTCCTGTCAAACGATTGCAGGGGTTTTGGGGCGCGTCCCGGTCTGTAAACCCCCTGCAGTTGCCAACCATTCCATTGAAGGGTAGAGGATCAGATGCCATGGCTATCGAGGAAGAGATTAAACTGACTGCTGATTCTGTTGCGACACTGGATGCCATTGCGACGGATCCGCTGGTGCTGGCCTATACCCAGGGTCAACCGGTCAAGTTGCGGAGCTATCTGGCAACCTATTATGACACCCCGGAGCGACAGTTGTTGAACCACCAGTTGGCGTTTCGTATGCGCCAGGAGGGCAGTGGTCTGTTGCGTGCCAATCTGAAGGGGACCGGGGGGATGGAGGCGGGTCTCTCCCGACGGCAGGAGTGGGAAGAGACGTTGTCGGCTCCCGTTCAGAGGTTGGGGGAGTTGCCTGCCGGGGAGTTGCGTGAGCAGGTTTTGGCGGTGGCTGATCCTGACACTCCTTTGGTTCCGCTGTTGGTGACCGATTTCAAGCGGCGCATTTTGCTGCTGCATTGGGAGGGGAGTCGGGGGGAGATGGCACTGGACCAGGGAGAGGTGAGGGCCGGTGGGCGGGTGCATCCCCTTTGCGAGGTGGAGTTGGAGCGATTGGAGGGATCGATTGCCCCTTTGCAGGCATTGACGGCCGATCTGATGCAGCGTTATCCCTTGCGACCGTCGCAACGGAGCAAGTTTGGTTTGGGTTTGTCTCTGTTGGGACTGGATAGGGATATATAGGTATCATGAGCGTGCGCTATATCAGTACTCGTGGTCAGGTGGAGCCACTCTCTTTTTCCCAGGCGGTGATGATGGGGTTGGCCACTGATGGGGGGTTGTTGTTGCCGGACTCCATTCCCCAGATCTCTTCTGCCCAGCTGAGCCGTTGGGCTGCGCTCTCTTTTACGGATTTGGCGGTTGAGGTGATTCGTCTTTTCGCGACGGAAGCGGATTTGCCGACTGCCGATTTGCGGGCCATTTGTCAGCGTTCGTTTGCCCGTTTTGGTCGTCCTGAGGTGACGCCGCTGGTGCATGTGGGCGGACGTCGTATTTTGGAACTTTTCCACGGTCCCACCCTGGCGTTCAAGGATGTGGCACTGCAATTGCTTGGAAATTTGTTCGAGTATTTTTTAGCCAGGGATGGGGGTTCCCTCACTATTCTGGGGGCCACTTCTGGTGATACCGGTTCGGCGGCCATTCATGGGGTGCGGGGCCGGTCGGGCATTCACATTTTTATTTTGCATCCCCATCAGCGTGTTTCGCCGATTCAGGAGCGGCAGATGACCACGGTTATGGATGCCAATGTCCATAATGTGGCCATTCAGGGCTCTTTTGACGATGGTCAGCGTATCGTCAAGGATCTATTCAATGATTTGGATTTTCGCAAGGCGTACCAGTTGGGGGCGATCAACTCCATCAACTGGGCGCGTATTTTGGCGCAGGCGGTCTATTATTTTTATGCCTGGGGGCAGCTTTCGGCGGGCAATCCCCAGCGGCGGGTCTCTTTTGCGGTGCCGACGGGCAATTTTGGGGATATTTTTGCGGGTTATCTGGCTTTTCGGATGGGGTTGCCGGTGGAACGGCTGATTTTGGCCACCAACCGCAATGATATTTTGACGCGCTTTTTTCAGAGTGGTCTTTATGGGGCGGGTCAGGTGGTGCCCACTTTGAGTCCTTCCATGGATATTCAGCGTGCTTCCAATTTTGAGCGGTATCTCTATTATTTGCTGGATGAGGATGCGGCTCAGGTGGGTCGTTTGATGGCGGAGTTGGAGCAGCGGGGGCAGATTGCGGTGCCGGAGGTCAAGCGGCAGTTGGCGGCGACTCTGTTCACGGCTTGTGCGGTCAGTGAGGTGGAGACGTTGGCGCAGATTCGCACCTTTTATCAAGCGACGGGTTATCTGTTGGATCCGCATACGGCTGTGGGTTTCAAGGCGGCGGACTCTTTCCCGGATGCCATCTGTTTGGCGACGGCCCATCCGGCCAAGTTTGGGGCGGCTGTTGCCGAGGCGATTGGTCATGAGCCGGCCCTGCCGCCGGAGTTGTTGGGTTTGATGGAGCGGCCCAGTCGTTGTGCGGTGTTGGCGGCTGACACGGCGGTGGTCAAGCAGCATATGATTGACACGTTGGCGTAGCGTAGCAGCCCGCTTGTTCCTGTTCCTGTTCCTGTGCCCGTGCGTGCGCCTTTAAACAATTGCAGGGGTCCGGGGACCGTCACGGTCCCCGGCGGGGTGCAGGGGGTGTGTCCGAGATGTTTTTGCATCCATATTGACCGAGAAGTGTCAATCCGGGGAATTGTCCGTTCGCCCGGTAGCCTGATCCCCTTGTTGAAGGGCGACCTGACTACAA
>PEAG01000096.1 GCA_002753505.1 Magnetococcales bacterium HCHbin5
CCCTCCCAAGGTCGCCCCTGCGGGGCGGTTTTGTGCGCGTTGCGCCCATTTTCTGCGAAAATGGGCTTTGGGAAAACGCGCAGTTCATGCAGGGGCTTTGCCCCTGCACCCCACCGGGGAGCGTGACGCTCCCCGGACCCCTGCAATCGTTTAAAAGAAGGCCGCAATCATGTTGGCGCATATGGGGCTCCGCCCCTGCATCCGCTGGGGAGCGTCACGCTCCCCAGACCCCTGCAATCATTAAAAGAGTTTTAGCGCGGGGGCTCCATCAGGGCAGCCAACCGCCGCAGGAGCCAAACGGGCTCCTGCGGAAAATGCAGAGCCATCCGCAAAACATAGAGCGGCATTGCTGGCTCTATCCACTCCGGGTCAATCTTGACCGCATCCTTTTCCGTACAAACCATCGCCTGCGCCTGGGTCGCACGAGCCTGACAGAGCAGATCCGCCCAGATGGCACGGCTGTAATTGCCATGGTCTGGAAAAATGCGCAACCCCGTACTGCGCACCTGACACTGGGCCAACGAGTTCATGAAAGAGTCCGGACGCGCAATACCGCAAAAGGCCAATACCGGCTGCGCTGCCAAAGCGGACAGGGGAAGCTCCGTCGTCGAACCCAGCCGCCGCCAGGCCACCGGGTGATGATCGACACGAAAAACAGGCTTGCCGGGGACAATGCGACTCAACAGGGTGCTGGCCTGCTCAAAAAGAGGCTCACTGTCACAACGGGTCAACAGGATCGCATCACAACGACGCAAAGCCTGGGGAGACTCCCGCAAAATGCCGCCCGGCAACAAAAAACCGTTGCCCAACGGCTGCCTGGCATCCATCAGGACCAGATCCAGATCCCGCTGAACCGGCAAATGCTGGAAACCGTCATCCATCAAAATCAGCTCGGCCCCCTGCACCGCCAACGCATAACGGATCAGACGGGCCCGATCGGCTCCCGTCAGCACCACCACACCCGGCAGGTTTTGGGCCAACAGGGCCGCCTCATCGGCTGCCTCGGGCGGCGCAAGCCGTTGACCAGTGGCATCGGCCACCAGGGTGACACCCCGAGGCTGACCCGGTCGCTGCACGGCCGGCGTGCCATAGCCGCGACTGACAATGGCCAACGGCCTGTGCCAGCGACGCAACTGCTGCGCCAGCCAAAGCACCATGGGGGTCTTGCCGGTCCCCCCCGCCGAAAGATTGCCGACGCTGATCACCGGACAGGGCGGTCGATAGGAGGTGAACAGATGGCGTCGATACAACGCTGCCCGTCCGGCCATCACCATGCCATACAGATGACCGATGCCCCCCAACGTCTGCAAGGCAAGACGCGCGGTGAGCGAGGTTGGATGGGCACGACCCTCCAGGTAGGGGACGAGGGATTTCATGGTATCGGGTTTGGCTCCAGCAGCTGTTGAATGGCCTGAACCGTGCGATCCAACGCTCCGGTATTGTTGGAGACAACCTGTTGAGCCCGCGCCCCCATCTGCTGCCGCCGGTCGCTGTCGGCCAACAGCTCCCGCAGGGCGGTGCATAAATCGGCAGGCGTCTGGACCAGAATGGCCGCATCCGCCTCCAGCAGTTGTCGGCTCACATCACGAAAATTGAATGTGTGAGGCCCGAACAGGATGGGCAGACGCCAGGAGGCCGGTTCCAACATGTTTTGCCCGCCATGGGGGATCAAACTGCCCCCCACAAAGGCGCAATGAGCATACCCGTACAACCGGGTGAGCCAGCCCACCGCATCCACCAACAAAACCTCCTCCTCCCAACGGCCGGCCAGTTGGGTAAAGCGAACACAGGAACAACCCGCCTGCTGCACCAGGTTGGCTACCGCCGGACCCCGTTCCGGATGCCGGGGCACCAGAATCAGCCGCAAGGAGGGCAGAACGGCTTTTAACCGGGTAAAACAGGCCAGCACACTCTCCTCTTCCCCCGGATGGGTACCGGCCGCAATCCAGATGATACCCTGGGGCGGCGGCAGTCGAGCCGCCAATTCAGCCATCTTGACCGGATCCGGTTGCTGCATGGCCTGATCATATTTAATATTGCCGGTTACTTGAACCCGGTCCGGGCGGGCACCGATGGCAATCATTCGCTGGGCGTCCAGCTCGGATTGCATGGCGAAGAGATGAACCGGTGCCAGAAACTGTTTCATGAAACGAAAAAACTTGCGATACTGGCGGAAGGAGCGGGGAGAGAGCCGACCGTTGACCAGAATGACCGGGATCTCTGCCTTGGCCATGGCGTGGAACAGCCCGGGCCAGAGTTCGGTCTCCAGAACGATCAGACAACGGGGGTGCAACCGGGCTGTCACCCGCTGCATGATCCAGGGCAGATCCAGCGGCAGATAAAAGCTGGCCTGGAGGTTGGGTATCGTCCTGGCAATCTGCTGGCCGGTCTTGGTCACGGTGGAAAGAATAATCTGGTGGTCCGGGTAGCGGCTGGCCAACCGCTGGATCAGCCCCTGGGCCGCCATGACCTCTCCCACCGAGACCGCATGCACCCAAATGCGCTGGCCGGGGGGGAGCGGTGGCAACCCGAACCCCAACCGCTGCAACACCGTGTGCCGGTACTTGGGGGTGCGCAGATAACGCCACACCCACAGGGGGAGCGTCAGCAGGATAAGCATCAACAGCAGCAGGGTATAGAGGGTTTGGATCAAGGTGGATGGTTGTCCAAAATAAAGGGTTAAGATTGAGTCTCTACGATAGAGGAGCGCGCCGTGACTTTCCAGGAGTTGATTTTTGCACTGCAAACCTATTGGTCCCAACGGGGCTGCGTGGTGTTGCAACCGTACGATATGGAGATGGGGGCGGGTACCTTTCATCCGGCCACCTTTTTGAAGGTATTGGGACCGGAACCCTGGAATACCGCTTACGTGCAGCCCTCCCGGCGACCGTCGGATGGCCGGTACGGGGAAAATCCAAACCGCCTGCAACATTATTATCAATTCCAGGTTATTTTGAAACCCTCCCCGGCCGATCTGCAGGAGCTCTACCTGCAGTCGCTGCGCTATATCGGCATCGACCTGACGGCCCACGATGTGCGCTTTGTGGAGGATGACTGGGAAAGCCCCACCCTGGGAGCCTGGGGGCTGGGCTGGGAGGTGTGGCTCGACGGGATGGAGGTGACCCAGTTTACCTATTTTCAACAGGTGGGCGGGCTGGATCTGAAACCGGTCGCCGGCGAGTTGACCTACGGGTTGGAACGGCTGGCCATGTATATCCAGGGCGTTGAAAATGTGTATGATCTGGTCTGGACCCGGGGCGTCTCCTACGGTGATGTCTTTCACCAGAATGAGGTGGATTTTTCCGGATTCAACTTTGAAGCGGCCAACACCCCGCTGCTGTTTCACCTGTTTACCGCCCATGAGACCGAGGCCCTGGTGCTGGCAGAAAAGCAGCTGCCGTTGCCCGCCTATGATCAGGTCATCCGCTGTTCCCATGCCTTCAATCTGCTGGATGCCCGGGGGGCCATCAGCGTGACGGAGCGGGCCGGATATATTGGCCGGGTGCGCACTCTGGCCCGCCGGGTGGCAGAAGAGTATGTGGCGCAGCGGCAACGGTTGGGTTTTCCTCTGTTGAAGGGGGGGGGGCAGGCGGAAGCTCCGGCCGCTGTTTCCCCCGCCGCGCCGCCGGCTGTTCACGCCACGCCCGACAAAAGCACCTTTTTCTGGGAAATTGGTTGTGAAGAGATTCCCGCCGGGCTGCTGCCAGGGGCGATCGAATCGTTGCGAAACCAGATGGAGAGCGCGTTGCGGGATGGAGGGTTGTGGTTGGCGGAGAGCCAACTGGTCAGCCATGGAACGCCACGGCGGCTGGTGGTGTGGGCGACGGCTCTGGCGGCCCGGCAGCCGGACCGGGTCGAGGAGCGTCGGGGCCCGGCCCTGGACCGGGCCTTCGCCGCCGATGGCACCACCCCCAGCGCGGCCGCAGAGGGGTTTGCCCGCAGTTGCGGGGTGGCGGTGGCCGATTTGCAGCGGCAATCCACCCCAAAGGGGGAGTATCTGCTCTATCTGTCGCAGCAGCCCGGGGAGCCGGCGGCGGCGGTGCTGCCCCGTCTGATGGGCGAGTTGTTGGCCAACTTTGCCTGGAAAAAATCGATGCGTTGGGGTGCGGGGGAGATGCGTTTTGTCCGTCCCATCCGTTGGATGGTGGCCCTGCTGGATGGCCAACCGCTGCCTTTCAGCACCTCGGATGGTCTGGCGGCGGCCGGGGAGAGCCGAGGCCACCGCTTCATGAACCCGGAACCGCTGACGGTTGGGTCGGTTGAGGCGTATCCTGCGCTGCTGCGTCAGGCCCATGTCCTGCTGGATCGGGTGGAACGGGAAGAGCGTATTCGGAGCGAGGTGGAAAGATTGGCGGCCCAGGCGGGGGGGCGGGCACTGATCGCGCCGGCCTTGTTGACGGAGAATGGCTGCCTGACCGAATGGCCGTTGCCGCTGCTGGGGCGGTTTGATCCCGGTTATCTGCAGATTCCGCCGGAGGTGTTGATTACCTCCATGCAGTATCACCAGAAATATTTTCCGGTGGTTGGGGCTGATGGACAACTGTTGCCCTGTTTTATTGCGGTGGCCAACCTGGAGACGGCCGATCAGGGGGTGTTGATCCGGGGCTTTGAACGGGTGTTGCGGGCCCGTCTGGAGGATGCCGCATTTTTCTGGAACGAAGATCGCAAAACAACCCTGGCCACCCGTCTGGAGGGGTTGCGACAGGTGGTTTTTCAGGCCAAACTGGGCACGGTCTATCAAAAATCGGTGCGCATGAGCCGCCTGGCCGGCTTTGTGGCGGCCTATTTCGAGCCAATACCCGACGCGACCCTGGTGGAGCAGGCGGCGTTGTGGAGCAAGTGCGATTTGATCTCCGGCATGGTGGGGGAGTTTCCCGAACTGCAGGGGATCATGGGGAGCTACTATCTGCGCGAGGAGGGGGGCAGCCCCGAGGTCGCCACCGCCATTCGGCACCACTACCGGCCCCAGGGGATGGCCGATGCGTTGCCGGAAACCGCACTGGGCACATTGATTGCGCTGGCCGATAAATGGGATACCCTGGTCGGCTGTTTTGGGGTGGGGTTGGCCCCAACGGGTACCAAGGATCCTTTTGCCCTGCGTCGGGCTGCGCTGGGGGTGATTCGGATGGTGTTGGTGCATAATCTGCATCTGCCGTTGCGGGAGATACTGTCGTTTGCCTATGGGTTGTATGAAGAGGGGGTGTTGGAGTCGGAGGCCGCCGAGACCGTTCGTACCGTTCAGACCTTTTTTTATGGCCGTTTGACCGCCTTTTTAAAAGCGGAAGGGTTTGACAGCGATCTGTTGGACGCGGTGGAAGTGTTGGATCTGGATGATTTGCTGGATGCCGTTTTGCGGGTTCGGGCTTTGGCTCTGTTCAAATCCGTTCCCTCCTATGGGGCGTTGGTGGCGGCCAACAAGCGTATCGCCAATATTTTGGACAAGGCGGGCGATGCCAAGCCGGCGGATGGGGTGGATGCAACCCTGCTGCAGCAACCGGCCGAGCGGCAGCTGCATCAGGCGGTGCAGGGGTGTGCTTCGGAGCTGTTGGTCCTGGTCAACCAGCGGGATTATCAGGAGGCATTGCACCGTTTGGCGGCACTGAGACCGGTGATTGACCGCTTTTTCGAGGATATTTTGGTGATGGATTCGGATCAGGCGATTCGTGCCAATCGGTTGGCTTTGTTGGCCCAGGTTCGGCAGACTTTTCGCCATGTGGCGGATGTCAGCCGCCTGGTTTTGCCGGAATAGTTCCGGTTGATCGTGTTTTGTTGAGAATTGCACCATGAAAGCCGCGCATCTTTTTCTGTTGTTGACTCTGCTGCCGCCCTGTTTGGGGTTGTCGACCGAGTTTGACCGCGTGATGGCTCGTGCCAAGCGGGGGGATCTGCAGGCCCAGAGTGATCTGGGCCTGATGTATGAGTATGGGGAGGGGGTCTCCCAGGATTATGCCCAGGCCATCCATTGGTATCAGAAAGCGGCCGAGCAGGGCAGTGCCAAGGCGGAAAGTCTGCTCGGCTATATGTATTACAAGGGCAAATCTGTGCCCCAGGATTACACTCTTGCCGCTGCCTGGTATCGCAAGGCGGCCGAGCATGGTTATGCAGAGGCGCAGTTGGCTTTGGGCAACATGTATGATGCCGGTCAGGGGGTTCCCCAGGATGACAAGGAGGCGACCTATTGGTATTTGAAGGCGGCCGAGCAGGGGGATCCCCAGGCGCAGAACAATGTGGCTTTGGCCTTTTGGCGCGGCCAGGGGGTTGAGGTGGATGTGGCGGAGTCGGCCCGCTGGTATCGCAAGGCGGCGGAACAGGGTTTGCCCCAGGCGCAGGCCATTTTGGGTATTTTGTATGTGGTAGGGCAGGGGGTGCCCAAGGATACGGTGGCGGCCTACGTCTGGACCAGTCTGGCGGTGCAGGGGGGATTCGGCAAGGCCTCCGGGGCACGGGATAAAATTGCCAAGCTGATGACGCCGGGGCAGGAGCAGGAGGCTCGGCGTCGGGCCCGTGCCTGGCTGAAAAAAACGTCGGGGCAGTAGGCGGCGGGCTCCCGGTTGCGGCTTGGGACATAAAAAAAGGGCCCTGCCAAGCGGAGCCCTTTGAATCCATTGCCAAGTTTGTGTGGTGCCGGGAGGGGGAATCGAACCCTCATGGGATTGCTCCCGCCAGATTTTGAGTCTGGTGCGTCTACCAGTTTCGCCATCCCGGCCCAACATGGAAAGGATCATACCACTCCTCTGGCAATCCGGTCAATGGTTGATGTTGGCCGGTTGCAGAAGATTTGTGCGGGCGGCTGGATGCAAGAGGTATGGAGACAAGGCTCTGAATTTGTGTTATGGTGGCTGGTGCGGTGCGTTTGCGGCGTGGGGTTTCCTTCGGAGAGGTGCTACGTGAGGGTTTCATGAGCGAAAAGAAAATGGTTTTCTTCTTCGGCGATGGTATGGCCGAAGGGGATGCGCAGATGCGGGATTTGTTGGGCGGCAAGGGTGCCAATTTGGCGGAGATGACGCGCATTGGTGTGGCGGTGCCTGCCGGATTTACCATATGCACCGAGGTTTGTACCCAATTTTTTGCCAACAATCGACGATTTCCTGACAATCTTACCTGGCGGGTCAAGGCGGCTCTGCGGGAGGTGGAGGCTGCCATGGGTCGTCAGTTTGGTGACCCGGAAAATCCGCTGTTGGTCTCCGTGCGTTCCGGGGCCCGAGTCTCCATGCCGGGCATGATGGATACGGTGCTTAATCTGGGGCTCAATGATCAGACGGTGCAGGGGATGATCCTGCAATCGGGGGATCCCCGCTTTGCGTATGACTGTTATCGACGTTTTATCCAGATGTTTGGCAATGTGGTGCTGGGGGTTGAGCATCACCATTTCGAGAGCCTGATTGTGAAGGCCAAACAGCGGTTGGGCAAGGTGGAGGATGTGGAGTTGGCCGCCGAGGATTGGATGGTGTTGGTGGCCGAGTTCAAGCTGCGCATACGCCAGAAAACCGGGCGGGAGTTTCCGGAAGATCCCTGGGATCAGTTGTGGGCGGCGGTGAGTGCGGTATTCAACTCCTGGTACAAGCCCAGTGCCGTGACCTATCGGCGGTTGAACGCCATTCCCGAGCAGTGGGGCACAGCGGTCAATGTGCAGGCGATGGTTTTTGGCAATATGGGGGAGGATTGTGCCACCGGTGTGGCCTTTACCCGGGATCCTTCGACCGGGGAGTCGGGTATTTTTGGAGAATACCTGATCAATGCCCAGGGCGAGGATGTGGTGGCTGGTTTGCGTACGCCGTGTCAGATCACCCTGCGGGGGAAGCAAAAAAATCAGTCCGCGCTGCCTGCCATGGAGGAGACGTTCCCGAAACTTTACAACGAGTTGGTTGATACGTGTCACCGCCTGGAGAAGCATTACCGGGATATGCAGGATCTGGAGTTTACCATTCAGAATGGCAAACTGTGGTTGTTGCAGACCCGGACGGGCAAGCGCAGTGCCCAGGCGGCGATGACCCTGGCGGTGGCGATGGTGCAGGAGGGGTTGATTACCCGGGAGGAGGCTCTGTTGCGGGTGGACCCGCTGAGTCTGGATCAACTGCTGCATCCCACGTTGGACCCGAGTGCCCGCAAGCAGAGTCGGGTATTGGCGGTGGGGTTGCCGGCTTCGCCGGGGGCGGCGGCGGGTCAGGTGGTGTTCAGTGCGGACGAGGCGGAGGAGTCGGCGGCCCAGGGGTTGGCGGTTATTCTGTTCCGGGAGGAGACCAGTCCGGAGGATATTCATGGCATGCATGCGGCCAAGGGGATTGTGACGGTGCGTGGTGGCATGACCTCTCACGCGGCGGTGGTGGCGCGTGGCATGGGTCGGCCTTGTGTTTCCGGTTGTGGCAGCATTCACCCTGACATGGAGGGGGGGCAGTTCACGGTGGAGGAGCCGGGCAGTGCCAACCGGTTGGTGGTCAAGCGTGGGGATTGGATCACCATTGATGGTTCGACGGGTGAGGTGTTGTTGGGACGTGTTGCGAGTCGTCAGGCGGAGATGACGGGGGATTTTGCCACCTTCATGGGTTGGGCGGATGGGGTTCGGCGTTTGCGGGTGCGGACCAATGCGGATACGCCGGGGGATGCGCGCATGGCGCGTCAGTTTGGGGCCGAAGGGATTGGTTTGTGTCGGACCGAGCACATGTTTTTTGATCTGGAGCGTATTGTCGCCATGCGGGAGATGATTTTGGCGGCGGATGAGGCGGGTCGGCGGCGTGCGCTGGACAAGTTGCTGCCCATGCAGCGGGGTGATTTTGAGGGTATTTTCCGGGAGATGAAAGATTTGCCGGTTACGATTCGTCTGTTGGACCCGCCGTTGCACGAGTTTATTCCGCATGATGTCAAGGGTCAGACAGAGGTGGCGGTGGTGTTGGGTGTTTCGCTGGAGGAGGTTCGGCGGCGGGTGGCCGAGTTGGCGGAGGCCAATCCCATGTTGGGGCATCGGGGGTGTCGGTTGGCTGTCACCTATCCTGAAATTTATGAGATGCAGGTACGGGCCATCATGGAGTCGGCCTGTCATCTGGTCAAGCAGGAGGGGTTCACCATTACGCCTGAGATCATGATTCCTCTGGTCGGTTATCGTGCGGAGTTGGCCCATTTGAAGGCGCGGTGTATTGCGGTGTGCCAGGAGGTGATGGCGTCGACTGGGGTCAACATTGAGTTTTTGTTGGGGACCATGATCGAGCTGCCCAGGGCGGCGTTGCGGGCGGAGCAGATCGCGTTGGAGGCCGACTTTTTCTCTTTTGGTACCAATGATTTGACTCAGACGACTCTGGGGGTTTCCCGGGATGATGCGGGTGGGTTTTTGGGTACCTATGTGGAAAAGGGTATTTTGACCCAGGATCCGTTTGTTTCGTTGGACCAGTTGGGGGTGGGGCAGTTGGTGATGTTGGCGGCCAGGAATGGGCGGGCGGCGAAGCCTGGGTTAAAGTTGGGCATTTGTGGTGAGCATGGCGGGGATCCGGCCTCGATTGGTTTTTTTGATCGGGTAGGTTTGGATTATGTTTCCTGTTCGCCCTTCCGGGTTCCCATCGCCCGTTTGGCGGCGGCGCAGTCGGCCTTGAGGATAGCGGCGGAGCGGGCCAAAGAGGCCAAGCTTTCCGGGCCGGTGCGGGGGGACTGATTCCTGTCGATGCATCTTTCAAGCGAGCTGCGGGTCTGGATGGTGCGTCGTTCGTTAACAACAGGGGATTTGGGGAGCGTCGCGGTTCTCGGCTGCTGTTAACGATTGCAGGGGTCTGGGGACCGTCACGGTCCCCAGTGGGGTGCAGGGGCGGAGTCCCATATGCGCTAACAGGATTGCGGTCTTCTGTTAAACGATTGCAGGGGTCTGGGGACCGTCACGGTCCCCAGTGGGGTGCAGGGGCAAAGCCCCTGCATGAACTGCGCGTTTTCCCAAAGCAAATTTTCGCAGAAAATTTGCGCAACGCGCACAAAACCGCCCCGCAGGGGCGACTTTGGGAGGGCGGCAGCCCGACTCGCACGGTTATGTTGTTGACAATGCTTGGATAAGAAAGCAGAAGGCTCGGATATTCAGTTTGTTTTCTGATACAAGGCCAGGAATGTTTTTTTTCCAAACCCTCCCAAACTTGGCCAGCTCTCAGTCGGGCTGCCGCCCTCCAGGAGTGCCCCTGCGGGGCGTTTTGGGCGCGCTGCGCCCATTTGCTGCGCAAATGGGCTTTTGGGAAAGCGCGCCCGTTACATGCAGGGGCTTTGCCCCTGCACCCCACCGGGGAGCGTGACGCTCCCCGGACCCCTGCAATCGTTTTAAAGAAAACACAGGGCCTGGGTGGGGAGCGTGACGCTCCCCGGACCCCTGCAATCACTGAAAGATTGTATGCGAAAGGTGATGTGGCTGGGCTGGCGGCAGAATTGTCTGTTCGGGAGGAATCTGCCTGTTGTGCAGGCAAATCCTGCAGGGTGGTTTGCCCTGCTTGCGTGCGGTTCTGGTAGCGAAACCGCCGCTCTCAGCAGGCCAACCGGTGCGGCGCGGCCTTGGCCTCCAACTCAGCCTCGGCGATCTCGCGCACAATTTGCAACTTTCTGGTTGCGGTGATGAGAGCCTCCAGGCACTCTATAACCGGTTCAGTCATGGACAGTTCGCCCTCCTTGACATCCTCAACCAGTTTGCCGGCAATATTTTCCAGAATGGTTTCCATGGCGACAAAGCGAGGAATGGTAGCCATTTTGATTCTCCCTGTAAAAGGTGTATGAGCAACGATACAACGGCCAGTAATCGGGATGGAGTGGCCACCCAGGGTTTATGCTACTCAATTCTTGTGCCAGCTATAAATGGCTTGTTGCAACTTTTGCCAAAATGAATACATTGACAGGGCGATTTTTTTTCTGTAGAATTTGCGGGTTTTCGGTGCAGGAGTCTTGTACCGGAAGTGTGGAGCCTGAGCCCAGGTAGCTCAGTCGGTAGAGCAGAGGACTGAAAATCCTCGTGTCGTTGGTTCGATTCCATCCCTGGGCACCAAATCCACTTCTGAAGACTTCCAGTAAATTCTAAAAAGCCTGCAATTTTAAACGATTGCGGGCTTTTTTGTGTCTGAAGAGTTCCAGGGAATTCTATTGACATCTACGTTTTTTGTGTGTAAGTGTGTGTGTAGGGTGTGCTGTTCTGAAAGCGGTTACACACAAACCTACCAAACCCGCACCCAGCTTGATTTTTCTGGCTCTGGAGGATTACACACATGGCACTGACTGATACCGCTGTTCGCAATGCAAAAGCCGGGACAGCACCCAAAAGCATGGCTGATGATCGAGGTCTTTCTCTCCTGGTTCAACCCTCTGGCGGGAAATGGTGGCGGTTCCGGTACAGGTTCGACGGCAAGCAAAAAATGTTGTCGTTGGGCGTCTATCCCGATGTGAGTTTGAAGCAGGCGCGGGAACGGCGAGACGCAGCGCGGAGGTTACTGGCCGAAGGCATTGACCCAGGCGAACACCGGAAGGCTACCAAAACCATGGCCGCCAACCGCACGGAGGATTCTTTTGAAGCTGTTGCCCGTGAGTGGTTCGCCAAATTTTCCCCGCGTTGGGCTGAAAGTCACGCCAGCAAGGTTATCCGTCGTTTTGACTTGGACGTTTTCCCATGGCTTGGTGGGCTACCAGTGAACGAAATTTCTTCAAAGGAGCTGTTAGCCGTTCTGCGGCGGATTGAGGAACGCGGAACATTGGAAACGGCGCACAAAGCAAGGCAAAACTGTGGGCAAGTGTTTCGGTATGCAATTGCAACCGGACGGGCAGAGAATGACCCATCTGTTGCCTTGCGTGGAGCATTACCACCGTTGGCGGGCAATAATTTCCCTACCATTACCGACCCCAAAGCCATTGGGGAACTGTTGCGGGCCATTGACGGGTATTCTGGCTCTTATGTCTCTAAAGCAGCATTGCGGTTGGCTCCATTGGTGTTTGTGAGGCCGGGAGAGTTGCGACAAGCGGAATGGTCCGAAATTGACCTTGATACCGCCACATGGATCATTCCGGGGGAAAAAATGAAGGCACGGAAAAAGCATGTTGTTCCCCTGTCCACCCAGTCGGTTGCCATCCTGCGGGAACTCTATCCTTTGACCGGACGTGGCCGTTTTGTCTTCCCTGGTGAACGATCTGCTGACCGTCCATTGTCAGAAAATACCGTGCTGGCGGCATTGCGTCGGTTAGGGTATGAAAAAGGCATGATGACCGGGCATGGGTTTCGGGCCATGGCATCCACCCTGCTGAATGAGCAGGGTTTCAACAAGGATTGGGTTGAACGCCAGCTTGCGCACGGTGAGCGCAATGCAATCCGGGCAGCATATGATCACGCCGAACATCTGCCCGGACGGCGCAAGATGATGCAGTGCTGGGCAGACTATTTGGACAAACTGGCGGAACGTAATGCGGAACCGTCGCGAAAAACGGCGGCGACCTGATACCGCCAAGCGAAGACTCGATACAGGCTGGCCATCAAGGAGGGCTTTTTTTGTGGACGCATTGCAGGCAGAAAATGTTGGATGGTCGCACTGGATGGCCTTGATCATCGTTTCGTCCACCGACCATGATTATCGCACGCCAGAAAGGGGTGCTGTCAGGGTAGAAAAAGAGTAGGCTCGGTTTGGCAAGTTACCGATTGCCACGTCACCAATCACC
>PEAG01000097.1 GCA_002753505.1 Magnetococcales bacterium HCHbin5
GATGCCCTGGTGCAGGAGATCAACGCCGGGCGGTTCATCCAGGGCACCCAGATCCATTTTGTCCGGTTCCGCAACGAGCAGCTCCTGGTCAACGGCCAGCACACCCTGTCCGCCATCGAGAAGGCGGGTGTACCGACAACTCTGACTGTGCTGATCTCTGTCGCGGAGACCATGGATGAGGTGGCCGAGCTTTACTCCCGGCACGACAACCATCTCTCCCGGTCCGTCATGGACTCCATCAAAGCCAGAGATTTGCACAACCAGATCGGGATGTCGCTGAAGCAGGCGACCAACGTGGCGGCTGCGCTGCGGTTCATCCAGGGGGGATTCCGTCGTGCCGACAGTCGGTGCCAGGAGGATGTTCTCACCGAGGTCAAGACATGGGAAGAGGAAGGCAACGCTTTTTTCGAGACCATCCTCGGTGGTGGCAAGGATGCGGTGTTGCTCACGAAGGCCCCCATCCTTTCGGTGGCCCTGGTCACCTTCCGTCACCAGGAGAAAAAGGCGCGGGAGTTCTGGCGGCAGGTGGCTCTGAATGACGGGCTGCGCAGCAATGACCCCCGCAAGATCCTGCACGAATTTGTCGATCTGACCCGCACCAATCGTGGGCCATTCATTCGGGGGAACAAGACGGTCACCCCGGCCTACGTGGCCAGGGCCGTGGCAGTCGCCTGGAATGCCTTTTTTGCTGGCAATTCCATCACCCGCATCAACGTTGTCGACCCGGATCGCGAGATCGTGATCAAGGGCACGCCGTACAAGGGTCAACCGGAACAGTGAGTAGAGAGGATACCAAAGAGATGAACATGATTCCCATTGAAAACATCGTGGTTGGCAAGCGTTTGCGGCAGATCCGTCAGGAAGCGGTGGATCTGTTGGCTGGGAGTATCGAAGAGGTTGGCCTGATGAACCCCATCGTGGTGAGTCCAATATTGGATGACGAAGGGCAGGAGACGGGCATGTTTCGCCTGATTGCTGGGAACCACCGACTGGAGGCGTACAAAAAGCTGGGCAAGACGGAGATCCCCGCCACCATTGGTACCGGTTCGGATGTGGACCAGCGGTTGGCTGAGATCGACGAGAACCTGTGCCGGGCAGATCTGACCCATTTGGAGAGGGCCGAGCATCTGGCCGAGCGCAAATCTCTGTATGAGATGATACACCCGGAAGCCCGCAATGGTGCCTGCGGTGGTGGAAAAAATGGGGTTGGAACCAGAGCACGAACTGAGAACGACATTCTGTCGTTCTCAGTCGAGACGGCCCAAAAAACCGGGGCTACGGCACGCAGCATCCAACGAGACGTGCGTCGCGCCCACAACATCAGCCAGGAAGTCAGGGATTCCATTCGTGACGTGGCAAGCATCGCCGACAACAGCCTGGAACTGGACGCTCTCGCCAGTCTGGAGGAATCGGAGCAGAAGGCAGCCGTGCGGGCGGTTCTGGATGGCAAGGCACGCAGCATTCGTGAGGTTGTCCGGCAAAAGGAGGAAGTCAGCCGTCCACAGGTGACTACCCCCAGTCAGCCCAGTGAGGAAGAGACCGGCGATCCACCCGTCCCGAATGGTTTCGTGGATTGGAAGCGCATGTACAAGGACGTGTCTGGCGAGGCACTGGCGCAGAAGGAGCGAATCAGAACCCTGAACAAGGAGCGCACTGCCCTCAAGGCACGCATCAAGGAAATGGAGTCCAGTCCATCCGAGCCGGTGCCACCTCCTGCCAGTCTCATGGACGAGTTGGAAGATTGGAAACGCCGCGCCCTGGAGGCAGAGGAACGGTGCATCTACCTCGGGCATCAGTTGGACGAGATCAATGCGGACCCGGTCCGGCAAAGCAACCGAGGGGCGGCGTTGAAGGCCATGTTGGATGAGCTGGAGAACAATCTGGCGACCGATCCCGGATCTTTCCAAATGGAGACCCTGAACACCTTCGAGAGCCGTCTCAGCGACCTGGTGTTTCTGATCAAGAGCGTCAAACGGCGGTAGTATCAACAAAAACAACCAGCGATAGACAGGAGATACGATGAACCAACCAGTCACACTCAACCAATTGCGACAGATGCCCCTGGGTGATGTCGCGGCCCTGCCTGCCAGTGATCTGGCCCGTCTCCAGAAGGAAGTGGCCGAGGCGGTCAGCCAAACCAAACTGGTCAGTGACCTGCTCGACGGGGTACTCGTGCGCCGCTTCGGCGACCGGGCCGCCAGCATCCGGCAGGAGACCGGGAAGGATTTCGGCCTGATCCGTTTCCAGGATGGCGATGTGGAAGTCGCCATGGATTTGCCAAAACGCCCCTCCTGGGACCAGGGCAAGTTGGCCGGAATCGTCCAGACCATTCGGGATGCGGGCGATGATCCGTCCGAATACGTGGAGACCACTCTGGAGGTCTCCGAGCGGAAATATACCGCCTGGCCGGACAACATCCGTCGGGTGTTTGAACCGGCCCGCATGGTGAAGGCGGGCAAGCCCTCTTTCAAACTCACTTTGCGCGAACAAGAGGTGGCATGATGAGCAGACTTCCCATCATTACCGCTGACCAACGCATGGCCGAACGGCGTGGCATCAAGGCGTGCATCTTCGGCAAGTCGGGCATCGGCAAAACCACCCTGCTGTGGAGCCTGGACCCGGCAACCACCCTGTTCTTCGATTTGGAGGCGGGCGACTTGGCGGTAGAGGGCTGGCCCGGCGATACCATCCGCCCCCGCACCTGGAACGAGTGCAGGGATTTTGCGGTGTTCATCGGCGGCCCCAACCCGGCACTGCGCAACGATCAGTATTTCAGCCAGGCCCACTACGATGCGGTCTGTGCCCAGTTCGGCGACCCCAGGATTCTGGACAAGTACCAGACCATCTTCGTCGATTCCCTGACCGTGGCCGGGCGGCTCTGCTTCCACTGGTGCAAGGGGCAGCCGCAGGCGTTCAGCGAAAAGACCGGCAAACCGGATTTGCGCGGTGCCTACGGGCTGCACGGCCAGGAGATGATTAGCTGGTTGACCCACCTCCAGCACACCAGGGGCAAGAACATCCTCTTCATCGGCATCCTGGACGAGAAATTCGACGATTTCAACCGACGGTTCTTTGCTCCCCAGATCGAGGGCAGCAAGACCGGTCTGGAGCTGCCGGGCATCGTTGACCAGGTGATCACCATGGCGGAACTGCCCACCGAGACCGGGCAGCTTTTTCGGGCCTTCGTTTGCCAGACCATGAACCCCTGGGGCTTTCCCGCCAAGGATCGCTCCGGGCGTCTGACCACCGTTGAGGAGCCGCACCTGGGACGTCTGATGTCCAAAATCAGTGGCCCGGTTCGTCCCATCCAGGAGCGTCTTGAATACGGCCAACCGGCTCCCGCCGAGGCTAATACCGCAACCAACTAACGACATCACATAGGAGATTTTCACATGCCAGCATGGAACGACTTCAATGACGCCGACGCGCAGAACAACTTTGATCTTATTCCGAAGGGAGTTGTCGCGCCTGTACGCATGACGATCAAGCCTGGTGGTCTTGACGATCACATTCAGGGTTGGACCGGGGGCTATGCCACCCGCGCCAAGGAGAGCGATGCGGTCTACCTGAACTGCGAGTTTGTGGTGACCCAGGGAGAATTCGCCAAACGCAAGGTCTGGAGCCTGATTGGTCTCTACAGTCCCAAAGGCCACGATTGGGCCAACATGGGGCGGGCTTTCATCCGTGGCATTCTCAACTCTGCGCACGGCCTGTCGGACAAGGACACAACCCCGCGTGCCATGGAGGCCCGCCGAATTCGTGGGTTTGCCGATCTGGATGGCATCGAGTTTCTGGCCAAGATTGACGTGGAGAGGGATCAAAATGATCAGCCCAAGAATGTCATCAAGTTTGCCGTCACCCCGGACCACAAGGAGTATGTCGCCTTCCAATCCGGGGCGGTCCCGGTGGCATCGGCAGGGTTCCAACCCTCCACCTCGTTCCGTCCGGCGGCCGGAGGCGGTCATGCCCAGTCCGGGTTTCAACCTTCGGTACAGGGTCCATCCACTTTTCAACCTGCGGCACAGGCTCCAGCTGTGTTCCAGGCACCGGCGCAGGCTCCCTCTCAAACGCAGGCACAACCCCAGGCTGCGTTTCAGACGCAGGCGCAACCCCAGGCGCAGGCTCCGGCACCGACTGGATTCCAGCCCCAACAGCAACCGGCACCCGCAGCCAATGGGTTCCAGCCCCAGCAGCAGGCTCCGGCCCAGACGCAGAACGGTGCTGGCCATTTCACCCGCCCGACGTGGGCGCAGTAAGCAGGGAGACAGGGGATGATTCTCAGGCCCAGGCAACAGGTTTTTGTGGATCGGTCAGTGGAGGCCCTCCACGAGCATGGCAACACACTGGCGGTCGCCCCAACAGGGGCCGGCAAGACCATCATGCTGTCCGCCGTCGTCGGACGAATGCTGGCTGATGGCGGCAAGGCCTGTGTTCTGGCCCATCGGGATGAGTTGACTCGGCAGAACGTCACCAAATTCTGCCGGGTCAACCCCGGCCTCTCCACCTCCATCGTGGATGCAGAGTCCAAGTCGTGGCGGGGGCGGACCACCTTTGCCATGGTGCCCACCCTGGCGCGGCAAAGCAATCTGGACAACATGCCGTCGTTGGATCTGCTGGTGATCGACGAAGCGCATCATGCAGCCGCAGCGGGCTATCGCCGCATCATCGACACCGCCAGGGAGCGCAATCCGCAATGCCGTCTTTACGGGGTAACAGCCACCCCCATGAGGGGCGACAAAAAGGCCCTGCGCCCCATCTTCTCCAACGTGGCGGACCAGGTGCGCCTGGGCGAGTTGATTCGCTCCGGCCACTTGGTGCCGCCCCGCACCTTCGTCATTGATGTCGGCACCGGCGAGGCCCTGCGTCAGGTGAAGCGCACCGCCGACGATTTTGACATGGCCGAGGTTGACCGGATCATGAACAAGGCTCCGGTCACCGAGGCGGTCATCCGGCACTGGAAGGAGCAGGCCGGGCACCGCCAGACCGTGGTGTTCTGTTCCACTGTGGACCATGCCCGCAATGTCACCGATGCCTTCAATGCCTTGGGGGAGAGTGCCGTCCTGGTTCATGGCGAACTGCCCGATGGCGAGCGACGGGCGGTGCTGCGGCGGTTTAAAAAAAGCGACGCCCGGCTGGTGGTCAACGTGGCCGTGCTGACGGAGGGGTGGGACCATCCGCCCACCTCCTGCGTGGTGTTGCTGCGGCCCAGTTCGTACAAGTCCACCCTCATCCAGATGGTGGGCCGGGGTCTGCGGACAGTAGACCCCAACGAACACCCAGGAGTCGTCAAAACGGACTGCATCGTTTTGGACTTCGGCATTTCTACCCTGCTGCATGGCTCGCTGGAGCAGGATGTGGACTTGGACGGCCGCACCGGCACCGGGGAGGTACCCACCAAAGAGTGCCCGGAATGTGCGGCCACCGTCCCCCTGGCCGTCCGGGAGTGCCCTCTCTGTGGGCATGTCTGGGAACGGATGGAAGATGAGGACGGGGGACCGGAGGCCATCAGCGACTTTGTGATGACGGAGGTCGATCTGTTGGCCCGATCCAGTTTTCTCTGGGTGGATCTCTTCGGTGATGACGCAGCCCTGTTGGCCAATGGCTTCACCGCCTGGAGCGGGATCTTTTTCCTCAATGGTCGCTGGCACGCAGTGGGTGGGGCCACCGGTTCCACTGCACGTCTGCTCTCCATCGGCGAACGGATCGTCTGCCTGGCAGCGTCGGACGACTGGCTCAACGACCACGAGACCGCCGACTCGGCCCACAAAACCAAACGCTGGGTGCATGAGGCACCGACCGAGAGGCAGTTGCAGTATCTCCCGGTGGAATACCGCAATGACCATAACCTGACCCGTTATCAAGCCTCGGCCCTGCTGACCTTCCGGTTCAATCGGCGGACCATCCAGGAGTTGGTGTTCAAGGCCGACCAGCAGCGTCTGGCAGAGGTGGCGTGATGCCCATCCCGGTGTGGACACGTCAGCGCAGTACCTGGCACACCCCCAAGCGTGGGTTTTCTTCTCTGCCTCCGGGTGTGAGGGGACGTCGGGTTGCGTTGGATGAGTTGCCGGAACGAGAAAAAGAGATTTTCAGCAGGATCCTGCGCCGGTCACCGGATCTGCTTTTGATCCATTTGGCCGGGCATGTGAGGGCTTTATCCAGGGAAAAACTATTGGGAGTGACATCCATGACGGACGCAACAGAACTCGAATGGGCGGCCATGGCCGCCACGTTGGCTCCCCTGGGGGAGTATGTCGGCAGCATCGGTATGCACCGTCCCCTGGCGGACTACAGTAAACAGGAGGTGCTGACCATGGTGGAGGTGATCGTCACCGCCTATCAGCACTACTTCAACACGCACGACGACATCCCGTTCTGAAGGCGGATGCGAGATGACGGCGTATTACAACGAAAACAATCCGGCCATGGCCGCATGGCTGCGAGCACTGATCCAGCGTGGATTGGTTGCGGACGGGGATGTGGATGAAAGGAGCATCGAGGATGTCTCACCTGCAGAGCTGGAGGGATACCACCAGCACCACTTTTTTGCCGGGATCGGGGGGTGGTCCTGCGCCCTCCGTCTGGCCGGTTGGCCAGACGACAGGCCGGTCTGGACCGGGTCATGTCCCTGCCAACCTTTCAGCCAGGCAGGCCGCCGACTTGGGTTTGCTGACCAGCGGCATCTGTGGCCTGCCTGGCACTGGCTCATCCGGCAGTGTCGTCCTGCAACGGTTTTTGGCGAGCAGGTTGGTCGGGTTGGCGGGGCTCGGTGGCTCGACCTTGTATGCAGCGATCTGGAAGCCCTGGATTACGCCTGCGGGGCGGCAGTACTGCCAGCTTGCAGCGTCGGGGCACCGCACCTCCGGCAGCGCATTTTCTGGGTGGCCAACGCCAACGGCCAGGGACTACCGCTCGGACCGCAGCCGGAAATCCTCGTCGGAGCTGTACGGGACGAAGGGCCAACCGCTGGCAAGGGTGGTCTTGTACGCAGTCCCTGGTTGGGATGCGACTGGATCCGCCTTACCGATGGCAGCGTGCGGCCTGTTGAACCCGGAACACACCCGCTGGCTCATGGGGTTCCCGCCCGGGTGGTCAAGTTGTGCGGATACGGAAACGCTCTTGTGCCGCAGGTCGCGGCGGAATTTGTCAGGGCAGTGATGGAGTGCAAATGACCATGATCGACCTCAACCACACCGCCACCTTTGCCGAAATCGTCACCGGGCTGATCGACGCTGCCCTGGTGGCCGAAGAAGCGGCCTCTCCACGCAGAGAATACCTGGGCGGCTCTCGTCTGGGCGTTGCCTGCGAGCGGGCGTTGCAGTTCGAGTACGCCGGTGCGCCCCGTGATGCAGAGCGGGGCTTCGGTGGCAAGACCCTGCGCATCTTTGCCGCTGGGCATCTGTTCGAGGCGTTGGCCATCCAATGGTTGCGGGCCGCCGGGTTCAACTTGGTCACCCAGAAACGGGACGGAGGGCAGTTTGGTTTTTCGGTGGCCAAGGGGCGCATCCGAGGGCACGTGGACGGCATCATTGCCGGTGGTCCCATGGAGGTACCCATGGGCTACCCCGCCTTGTGGGAGTGCAAATCCCTCAACAACAAGTCTTGGAATGACACCGTCAAGCGTGGGGTGACCCTCTCCAAACCGGTCTATGCCGCGCAGATTGCCACCTATCAGGCCTACATGGAGACCACCGCTCCTGGCATTTCCGCCAATCCGGCCCTGTTTGTCGCCATCAACAAGGACACCGCCGAGCTGCATTTTGAGCTGGTGCCCTTCGATGCCGGATTGGCGCAACGCATGACGGACAAGGCCGTGCGCATCCTCCAGGCCACCGAGGCCCATGAGTTGCTGCCCCGCATCACCCGTGATTCCAGCCACTTCGAATGCCGATTCTGTGACTGGCAAGAGAGATGTTGGAGACTCAAATGATGATGGACTTCAACCACCGGGCTGCTGCCCCCTCGTCTGAATCACGGCCCAGCGTTGACCGGTTGAAGGCTCGCCTGCTGGATTGCCTGGAATCCGTACTGGTTCACCTGCTGCCAGCCGGAAAGGTTCGCAGTGGGAAATTCTACGTCGGTGACGTGCAGGGCAATCCGGGTGACAGCATGGTGGTGGAACTCTCCGGCCCCAAAGCAGGCATGTGGTGCGACCATGCCACGGGCCAGGGGGGTGACATCGTTGGCCTGTGGGCAGAGGTGCATCATTGGGATACCCGGAGCGATTTTCCGAAGATTCTGGACGACATCGGTTCCTGGCTGGGAGAGGCCACCCCCAGCATGCGCCCCAAGGCCAACCGGAACGCCCCGCCCATGGACGAATTGGGCCCTCCCACTGGCCGGTGGGACTATTATGACCGGGACGGCAGTCTTCTGTGCTGCATGTACCGATACGATCCCCCCTCCGGCAAGCAGTTCCGCCCCTGGGATGTTCGTGCCCGTCGCCATCAGGCACCCGATCCTCGCCCGCTCTACAACTTGCCAGCGGTCGCGGCTAGCGACCGTGTGGTTCTGGTTGAGGGGGAAAAATGCGCCGATGCACTGAAATCCGTCGGTATCGTTGCCACCACCGCCATGCATGGTGCCAACGCGCCGGTTGATAAGACCGACTGGTCCCCCTTGTCCGGCAAGCATCTGCTGGTCTGGCCGGACAAGGATATGCCCGGTTGGGACCATGCCGTCAATGTGGCCCGTGCCGCTCTGCAGGCCGGTGCAGTGCATGTTGCCATCCTGATGCCGCCCGATGACAGGCTGCCCAAATGGGATGCGGCCGATGCCATCGCCGAGGGGATGAATGTCCATGAATTTCTGGCCAGGGCCGAACGGCAGGAGATGCAACATACCGCCACAACGGTTTCCAAGTCCCGGTTCAACCTGCTGGATTGGACCTTCGACCGTTACGTTGGCCCCCCTCCGGAGCGCAAGTGGTTGATCCGTGGTGTCCTGCCTCTGGCTGTGCCCGGCATGGTGGCGGCCATTGGTGGAGCCGGAAAAAGCATGCTCCTTCTGGACCTTGTTGTAAAAACAGCCTCCGTGGTTCCTGGAATGACGATGCCGCTGTTTGCATTGGGAGGCCAGCTCGAACCGGAAATCGGCACCGCCGTCATGCTGACCGCCGAGGACGATCAAGAGGAGGTGCATCGGCGACTGTACGGTCTCTCTCCACAACTGACAAAAAATTCCCGGCTGATCGTGCTCCCCCTGCCGAATGCCGGTGGCGCGTTCCCGTTGGTGAGTGTCGGACGGGACGGGCCCACCCTTACCAAAGAGTATGATGACTTGCGCGATGACCTTTTGGCCATCCGTGACTTGCGGCTGGTGGTCATTGATCCCCTGCAGAGTTTTGCCGGTGCCGACGTCAACGCAGATCCAGCGGCAGGGAACATGTTCTTTGCCGCACTGGGCCGTATTGCGGCGGAAACCAGGGCAACCGTACTGGCAACACACCATTTTCGCAAGGCCGGGAACCGGGCGATTCTGACAGCCAGCGATGCACGCGAGGCCATTCGCGGGACCACCGCGCTCGTGGATGGTGGGAGATGGAGCTATGCCATATGGGGGGTTGATGCGGAAGAATCGGAACAAATATGTCAGCAGCTTGGGGCACCTTACGAGCGCGATGCGGTGTTTCGGGGCGCGGTGGTAAAGAGCAACTGGCCGACAGACAAGACGGTGCGCATTTTTGTGCGCGATTCCTTCACCGGTCTCCTGACGGACAGAACGACGGATCTGCGCGTTTTGACCATGCCCGATTATGAGCTGGCAGACCTTCTGGTCGACGCCATCAAGCAGGCTGCCATCAATGGTCGGCCATTTACCCACACCGGTGGACCGGGTGTTTACCGGCAGCGAAACCGCCTGCCTCCATTTTTTCACGAGATTGGCCGGGCGCGCCTTGAGGCGTTGGTGCAGCAGCTCATGAATGAGCGTCCGTCAAGAGTGGTGAAGGGCATGGCCACTGGTTCCCATGAACCAAAATGGCTTGACGTGCCAGACGGTCCTTTTGCCAAGGGGTGTGGGGAGTTCGTGCATGGTGCAGACGACATTGAAGAGTGAATCACATGTTTCCGACGGTGGCTTTTCCACATTTCAGTCTGCTTCCAGGCGTGGAAATCAGCACCCAGGAAATGCCTGGAAAAGGTCCAAAAGAGGGGTTGGACGCTTTTGGGAAGAGGCCGGGAACGGAATCCGTTCCCGAAGGAGAATGTAAAATTATTTCAATTGGTTAATGCAAAAGAGGGTGTCGGGAATTCCCGAAGGTGCCGGGAACGTAAATAACAAGTAATTTCAATTGGTTGGTGCAACTTTTTGGCGTCGGGAACGAGTCTGTTCCCGGAGGTTTTTGGGAACGTGGAACATGTTGAAAATAAAAATAAAATTCTTCTATTCCCAATTCCCGGTCACTCCCCTACACGCGTGCGCGGGGATATTTATATATCCCCGCGCACAGCGGGAACGGGAAGCGGGAACGGGGAACGGGGGCAAACAGGTCAACAACAAGCTGGGACGGGTGGCGACGATGATCTTGGCCGGTCGCGTCGCCACCCTGACCACATCAACCAACAGGAGGAAGAAATGGCTGCAGCAACTTTGCCCCACAAGGGCACCCCAGGGGAAGGGGCAATCCTCACCCTGGATTTGGGAAGCAAGATGGGCTGGGCACTGCATCAGACGGATGGGACCATCACCAGCGGCACGGTGGAGTTCAAGCCGGGCCGGTTCGAGGGGGGTGGCATGGCCTTTGTCCGGTTCAAGCACTGGCTGGACGAGGTGAGCCGGTTTGCCGGTCCGATCCAGGCAATCTGGTTTGAAGAGGTCCGTGCCCATGCGGGTGTGACAGCCGCCCATGTCTACGGAGGGTTCCTGGCGCACCTGACTGCCTGGGCCGAACAGCAGGAGATTCCGTACCGGGGGGTGCCGGTTGGCACCATCAAACGGCACGCGACGGGAAAAGGCAATGCGTCCAAGCCTGAGGTGATCGAATCCATGCGGCGGAAGGGACACAATCCCGCCGACGACAATGCTGCCGATGCGCTGGCCATTTTGCACTGGGTGCTGGACGAAGAGGTGATGCCATGATCGGCGGGCCAGCGCAGCCCCGTTCATCTCTGGGGCGGGTTCAGGGATTCACCATCAATGCCGAGGCCACCAAGATATTCGGCTGGAACAGCCACGGCATTCTGGTTGTGGCAGAGAACGACACGCGCCTAACCTGGGTGGAACAGGAACTGGTGCGTCAGCTTGGGGAGAAACTGTATGGACGTGGACACAGGGGGAAGCAGCATGGACAAAAACGGTAACGGCAAATGGACCGCAAAAATGGTGGCGGCCCGGATGGAAGAGGCAGTCAGAACCCTGCGGTTGCTGCGCATCAGCGGGTTGAAACCCAGGGGCTACGCCAGCAGTTGGCCGGAGGTGGTGCCTGGGCCTGATGAGGCATTGGGACGGGTGGACGACGAATTTCGTGCAGGCCCCCCGACTCCGGAGGACATCACCAAAATGGACGAGGCGTTGCAGTGGCTGTGCTGGTTGGAACCGGATCAGGCGCGTCTGGTTTGGATGCATGCCGAGGGGGTGCCACGCAAGACGATCTGCGCCAAGGTGGGGATGAGTCGGGCCAAGGCGTGGCGGTCGTGGGCGGCTGCGTTGATGACCATCGCGTCGGCGGTCAATATCGGAAAAACGCGCCGACCGGATGGAAACGCAAATGATGCCTTTTTCCGAGAGTACCGACGGACAGGTAATGCAAGCGCGGCATATAGGCTGGCATTTCCTGATGACGTTGTTGGTTTGGACCGTAAGGCTTTGTGTGAAAGGGCGCGGAGGAAACTCAAAGCCAACCAGACCGTGGACATAAACTGTCAGTAAAATGCTGGTAACGAGCATTTGTCCATGTTGGCCATGGACAAATGCGGTTATGTCCATGGCCAACATGGACACAATCCGTTGGGCACATCAAGCCAAATCAAATGGTTGTTTCTGAAGATTGACTATTTTGTTGCAACAGCCTGTTGCAACAACTTTGAGTGAAGCAAATTTGACAGAATCTGCTATGATTCTCACTATGATTGGGGAAGCACGTGCACGGTAACCACATCTGCCTATGCACCCGATCACCAAAGCCCGTCCGGGGAAACTCGCGACGGGTTTTTTGTTGCCGCAAACCCACAGCCGCCATTGTGCGGCCTTTTTTATGCCCTGTTGGCGCGGGGCATGGTTTGGGGGAAGAGACTCGCCGGACCTTCCGATGGCTCCCGGTGATCGCCTTCCGCGATCCCTGCTTCCTCCCAGGTGTGCCAACACCGGGAGCCTTCTGGAGGTGAAAATATGGCTGAAACCGTTTTGATACCCATCAGCAAGATAACCGTCGGCAAACGGCACAGGCAGGATTTGGGCGACCTCGCCAGTCTTGCGAACAGTATCCATTCCCTGAGTTTGCTCCAACCCATCGGTATAGACGGCCAGATGAGTCTGGTCTTTGGCCATCGGCGGTTGGAAGCCTGCCGTTCCTTAGGAGCCTAGCCAAAATAAGTTGAACATTCGTTAAATTTCGTGCATCATTTCTGCATGGACGCAATGGAGATAATTGAAGACAAATACCGTGTGCTTTCGGGCCGTC
>PEAG01000098.1 GCA_002753505.1 Magnetococcales bacterium HCHbin5
TGCAGGGGCAAAGCCCCTGCATGTAACGGGCGCGCTTTCCCGGAAGCCCATTTGCGCAGCAAATGGGCGCAGCGCGCCCAAAACGCCCCGCAGGGGCACTCCTGGAGGGCGGCAGCCCGACTGAGAGCTGGCCAAGTTTGGGAGGGTTTGGATAAAAAAACATTCCTGGCCTTGTAGCAGAAAAAAAACTGAATATCCGAAGGTTCTGGTTTTTTATCCAAATATTTTCCATGACATAACCGTGTGGGTCGGGCTGCCGCCCTCCAGGAGTCTGCCCCTGCGGGGCAGGTTTTGGGCGCGTTGCGCCAATTTTCTGCGAAAATTGGCTTTGGGAAAACGCGCAATTCAGCAGGGGCTCTGCCCCTGCACCCCGCCGGGGAGCGTGACGCTCCCCGGACCCCTGCAATTGTTTAGCCGCGTTATGACCGTCGGGGAGCGTGACGCTCCCCAGATTCCTGTCATCGTTTGACCGCGTTATGACCGCACAAATTGACTGAGAGCCTCCAGCAGACACCTTTTGCTGATGGGCTTGGAAAGGTGACGGGTACAACCAACCGCCTGGGTCTTCTCCACATCCTCCCGCATGGCATTGGCCGTCAAAGCCAGAATGGGCGTCGGGGGCAGTTGATGACGCTCCTCCCAGGCCCGTATGGTCCGCGTTGCCTCATAACCATCCATGCCCGGCATCTGAATATCCATCAAGACAAGATCAAACCTGCCCTGCTTGAACAGATCCACCGCCTGCCGACCATCCTCCACCATGGTCAACTGGTGGGGACTCTTTTTGAGAAACGCCTCCATCAAAAGACGATTTTCCGCCGCATCATCCGCCATCAAAATGGAGAGCCCCGCATTGGCCGATACCGCAGGAGCCATGGTAACCGTCTCCGTCTCCTCAAACACAACCGGAGCCGGGTGCAACCGGATCTCCACCTGAAAACGGCTTCCATAACCCGGTTGACTCTCCAACCATATTTTTCCCTCCATCTTTTCCACCAGCTTTTGACAGATGGACAAGCCCAACCCGGTACCACCAAAACGACGGGAAGTGGATGTCTCTGCCTGCACAAAAGGCTGAAAAATGGTCCGCTGCCGCTCTGCCGGAATGCCAATGCCCGTATCGGCAACCGCAAAACGGTACAACGCCGCACCCGCCTGTACCATCGAACAGGTAACCACGCCGTGACGGGTAAACTTGACCGCGTTGGAGAGCAGATTAAGCAATATCTGTTGCAGTCGCTGCGGATCTCCCATCAACCGATCCGGTACCTCTTCCGCCACCTGGGTGCGCAACAGGGTGCCCTGGTCCGCAGCCTTCAGGGTGAACATCTCCACACTGTTCTGGATGATCTCCCTGGGATCAAATGGGATGCTCTCCATCTCCAACTGACCCGCCTCAATCTTCGAGAGGTCCAGAATGTCATTGATCAAGGCCAACAACCCCTTACCCGCCCGATGGATGGTTTGCAAATAGTGCTGCTGCTCATCATCCAACTCCCCCTCTGCCAGCATCTCACCCATGCCGAGAATGGCATTCATGGGGGTGCGGATTTCATGACTCATGGCAGCCAGAAAACGGCTCTTCTCCCGGTTGGCCTGGTCAGCCATGGCAAGGGCACGGCGCAATCTCTCGTCCAGTTGTTTGCGCTCAATGATGCTCGACAAGGTGTTGGCAACCGTATTCAGCAGCTCCTCTTCCTCTGCGTCCTGTTGATGCCCTGCCGGCATGTAGACATTCAGGAGCCCCAAAATACGCTCCTTGGCAATGATGGGGAGACAATAGTGGCTGTGGGGCGGCATCCCTTCATAGCGAATGGTGTGACGAGGGTCTGAGGAGTCGGCAAACAACAACCGTTTTTGCGCCAGAGCCTGACCACACAAGCAGTGGGAAAAGGGAACGGTATTGCACGCATGCAGCACAGAATCCTCCAACCCCTTCTGTATTTTCAGACGCAATACCTGGCCCTCTTCGTCAAACAAAAAAATGGCCCCCTTGTTCAAAGTGGTCAGCCAACTGCTGTCGAGGACCAGGTTTAATGTGATCTCAAGCTGTTTTTCCAACGAATGGTCGAGCGTGGCCGATTGCAACAGCAGATTGATCAGGGTCTGGGTCTGCAGAAAACGTTGCCTTTGGGCCTCGGCCTGCTTGCGGGCGGTAATATCCCGACCGACCGCAGAAAAAAAGCGTTTATTGTTGGCTGTCCAGCTGGAAAGAGAGAGCTCCAGCGGAAAAAGATTGCCCGCCTTGTCCCGGGCGGTCAGCTCCAGCAACCGCCCGGTGATGTGCAACGCCTTGATCGTGCCCAGTTGCAGCAGGGCTTCATCGTAGAGATGGCGGTCTGTCTCGGGCAGCAGCAGGGCCAGCGATTGGCCCAACATTTCCGCCTCCTGATAACCAAAAATGGTCTCGGCTCCCCGATTCCAGAAAATACAATGCCCCGTGGCATTGGCCGATACAATGGCCTCACCAGTCGAATCCGCAATGGAGCGCAGTTGCAGATCACTCTCCTGCCGGGCCGCCTCCGCCTCTGCCCGACCCAGGATAAGATTTTGCTTTTCCAACACCCGACGGATGGTGCCGGCGAGCAGCTCCAGATAGTTGCCTCCCGTCTCCTTGACCACATAATCGGCTGCCCCCAACCGTATGGCCTCAATGGCAATTTCCAGGCTGCTGAACCCGGAGACCATCACGATGGGGGGGGGTGACTTGCCCTCCCCCATCATCCTTTTCAATACCGCCAAACCGTCCAGGTTGGGCATTTTATAGTCGAGCACCACCACATCGTAGCAGGCGGTCGTCAGCTTTTCCAAACCAGCCAGGCCATCCGGGGCCGTATCCACCACAAACCCCTGCCGTCCCAACCGGCGACGCACCAGTTCGGCCATGGTCACGTCATCCTCCATGTAGAGGATGCGGGGCGTGGTGGAATGGGACGGATTCTCTGTCATGTGCAGCACGGGAAAGACATGATGTCGATCAACAACCCCATGTTCTGGATCGCCTTGGCAAACTCCTGGGGGTTGACCGGTTTGGTGACAAAATTGTTGCATCCCAGGTCATAGCAACGCTGGATCTCTTGCGGGTCGTCCGTGGTGGTTAAAATGATGATGGGAATGACCCGGCACTCCTCATCCTCCTTCATCTCCTTGATCACCTGATAGCCATCCACCTCCGGCATGTTCAGATCAAGCAGCACCAACAGATGCGCGGGTCGACGCTGACCGGCATGCGCGCCCCTGCCCAATAAATAATCCAACGCTTCCCGGCCATTGTTCAGGCGTACAATGGGATTGGTGATACCGCCACGGCGCAGGTTGCGCTCGATCAAAGTGGCGTGGGCATCTTCATCCTCTACCATGACAATCGTGACCGATCCGACCTCTGCCATTATCCATTTCCTTCCGATGGGTTGTCTGTTGAAACGGGGGCCGCCGGCAAGGTGACGCGAAAGCAGCTGCCGGTTCCCAGGGTGGATTCACACTGGATTCGCCCCCCCAAACGGCGTACCCAGCTGCGCACATAGGCGAGTCCCATCCCATCCCCCCGGGTGTTTTGCTGACCAACTCTTTGAAATAAAATAAATATTTTGTCAATATCCTCCGGGGAGATGCCGCGGCCATTGTCGGTGATTTGCAGTGTGGCATACCCCGTAGCCGGATCGGTCTCGCCATCGATATGGATGCGACCGGGTCGTTCCGGATCCAGATATTTGACCGCATTGGAGAGCAGGTTGCCCACCACCTGCCCCATGGCTGTGGGGTCGGTGATCAGCTCAGGCAAATCGCCCACCGTTACCGTGACGCCGGCCGTCTGGATCTCATAGGCCAAGGCCGCGACATTATCCTCCACCAGTCGACGCATGTCCACCGGTTCAAACCGTAAAACCGCTCGCCCCAGGCGGGAGAGGGTCAGGATGGCATTGATCAGGCCATCCATTTTATGGGTGGCAGCGCGGATAAAGGTTAAATCTTCCGGCAGCCGTTTGTCCAGCAGATCGGTGATGGCCGCCTTTTCGCCTGCATCCGATTTTTCCAGTGCCGTGTTGACGAGGTTGTTCAACTCCTGCAGATCCAGTTGCAACTCCTCCGAAAAGCCCTGAATGCTGAGGAGGGGGGAGCGAAGATCGTGGGAGACAATATAGATAAAATTTCTCAACTCATCGTTTAATAACACTAATTCGGCAGCGGTTTGCCGATGTTTCGTTGCCTCCAGGGTGAGATCCCGCAAGGCGGATTGGATGCGATCCGCCATGTGGTCAAAGGTCTGACCCAACAGGCCAATCTCATCCTGACCTCGAACGCCGCAGTGATGGACCGGGGCCACGTCAGTCAAACGGGCCGCAGCCTGACCGAGCATCTCCAGCCGTCTGGTCTGCCGATGGATCATCAGGCGCAGCATCAGCACCAGCAGCACAAACCCGGCCAAACCGGTGCTGAGGGTAAGGGCGATCTCCCGCTGCAGAGGTGCGAACAGATCCTGTCGATCCACTTTGACCACCAGCCCGATACCCCATTCGGGGTTCATCCGAATGTGCCGAAAGGCGGCCATCACCACCACCTGACGGTAATCCTCGGCCTCAACCAGCCCCTCATGGCCGGCGGCTGCGAATATGGCCGGCTTGGCGGAGATCTGAAGCTGCATCGGTTGGGGATGGGTGCCATCGGGCAGGGAGTGTTTAAGGGGATTCAGCAATACAACCTGATCATTGACCAGCACAACTTCTCCGCTCTTGCCCAACCCCTCTCCCGTATTCAGCAGTTGTTTGAGCAGGCTGCTGGGGCTGACGGTGGCCACCAGCAGCGCCATCACCTGATCATCCCGGTCACGTATCGGATAACTGATACGAAACAACGGCCACTCCTTTCCCTCCTGCATCGTGGCTTGGCCGATATATCCCTGTGCCGAGAGGACCGCGTGTTGAAAAAAAACGTCCCGGGTGAAGGATTGGCCTGACAGGGCATCGCTGGAAAAACGTGTCTGACTGGTTATGTCGAGCATCTCCACATGATCAAATTCAGGATAAATCCGGGCCATGGCTTGCAGATAGGCCTGAATCTGTCGGGTGTCGGGAACGGAGAGGGGCTCCCCCGCCCGAGCCTGCAGACGGAATCCCTGCGCGGCAGCACGGATATCTTTCTGTTTGTCTGCCAGCCAGTTTTCAATCATCTCCTGGTGCAGGTCGGCGGCCCAACTGAGTTGCCGGAACATCTCGGTGCGCCAACTGGCCGACACGACCATGAAACTGAGTCCAGGGCACTCCCCACAGGGTGCTGTAGAGAATGCCGGCCAGGGTACATAAAAAGAGCAGGCTGGACCAGAAAAGAAAGCGGGCACTCAGGTTCCATACCCAGAAATCTCCTTTGGTTGGCGCAGGCTGGCTCTGAGGGGCGGGGTGGCTCATTGCGGCTTCCCCCCATAGGTGAAAGTATTGAGACGGTGTGGCAGCGGTCTGCCCAGCACCTCTTCTCCCACCGTACGATCAAAGCAACCGATCATCTGCGCCCAGGAGAGGGTGGCGGGTATCGCGCCTGTATGGGCCAGGAATTGCGTGGCCAGTCCTATGCTGCCCGTTGCTGAAAAAATTTCTTTGGGAATCAACGGCGCATCCCAGAGGATGCGCAGGCTGCGTCGTATCAGGCGCAACATCTCTGCCTGGGAAAGTTCCAAACGGCGACCGATCAGCTCCTGGATGGTTTCTGCTGTCCAGCCAATGGCTTGGATGATGTGATCGTCGGACTCTGCCAGCCAGCGGAGTGCCCGGATTTCGGCAGCCACCACGGCGGTGACCGAAGCACTCTGCTGCGTCGCGAACGCCTGGGAAAAATAGAGATAACCGGCGGAAAGAAAACGGTGAACAATTTTGTGTCCATACCGATCGACAGCGAGGCCGGGGGTGGGTTCCCAGGCACTGAAGGCATCGATGTAGCCCTGTTGCAGGGCGATGGGCATGATGTCCACCTCCATCGGTACCAGTGTGACATCAGAGGGGGTCAGATTCGCCATTGTCAAGGCGGACAACAGACCGTAGTGGGCATTGGAGCCGGGGGCGTAGGCGATGCGGCGACCGCGCAGATCAGAGAGCAGCAGGGGGGTGGGGGCAACGACGGCGGTAAAGTAGCGATCCATCAGGGAGACCACCCGGACCTGGTCTGTTGCACAGGCGGTAATGGCGGGCATATCGCCGCCGACCCCGCCTTCCAGCACGCCGTCATGGATATAACGGTTGACATCGGCCCCCTTCATGAACGGGTGGAAGCGGATGGTTTTGCCTTGCTGGTGCAGGGTTTCCCGCAGGATGCCATCCCGTCGCATCACCTCTGTGATCAGACCGGCGGGGAGCCAGAGGGGCTGGGTGCCAAAATCGATCACCGATTCATCGGTGCCAAACGGATAGTGGCTGTAGCGCGTTTGCTGGATGGGCGTGCCGGTTTCTGGTTCCGTTGCCAGGGCTGGTTGGAGCCATGCGACGCCAAGGGCAACGACCAACGCTGCCAGGATGGTGATGTGGTGTGGCAAATGTTCGCCCCCCTGTGCGACAAGGCTGCGGGCTGGCAGAAGCGGGCTGTCCATCAGCATACCTCCCCCTCCCATCCCGCCATTCTAAGTCAAAATCCCATGCTGGCACAAGCACATTCAGGGCTGTCAGATCAGCCTTGACAGAATGGCATCGGTCAAGATGATGCCCTGTTCGGTCAGGGTGAGGCGTTGTTCCGTCCGTTGGATAAAACCGGCCTCCAGCAAATGGGCTATGGGTATGGCGCGGCACTGTTCCAGTGACTCGCCGGTGATCTGTTGGTAGAGGGTCAAATCCACCCCGGCCTGCTGGCGCAATCCCATCAGCAGCAGTTCCCGTCCCGCTTCGGTTGGGGTAATCAGGCGGTGGTGCAGGATGGGGTGTTGGGTGTCGTCGGGGGGCTCTTTTTCCATCAGGGTCATGTAGTGGGTTGCGCTGGCCGGATTTTCGCTGCGCCAGATGCGGCCCAGGTCGTCGGTCCACTTGCCGTGGGCGGCGGCACCAACGCCCAGATAGTCCCCGAAAGACCAATAGTTGCAATTGTGTCGGCAGTGGTGGCCCGGCTTGGCAAAATTGCTTGTTTCGTAGGGCTGCCAACCGCCTGCTGTCAATTGTTGTCGCGTTTGTTGAAACAGTCGGCTTTCGTCCTCCTCTGTCATCGGTTGCCAGGCTCCCCCCTGTTGGCGTTGGAAAAAGGGGGTGCCGGGTTCAAGGGTCAGTTGATAACAGGAGAGGTGATGTGGTTCCCATGCCATGGCCTCGGTCAGCTCTTTTTCCCATGCTGCGGCTGTCTGGCCCGGGGTGGCATAGATCAGGTCCAGGTTGAAGCGCGCAAACCCCGTCTGTTTCAGGTGTGCGATGGCTTGTCGGGCCTGCTCCAGGGTGTGGGGGCGTTCCAGAAAGTGCAGGCGTTCTGCATCAAGGGCCTGAATGCCCAGGCTGAGGCGGTTGATACCCATCTGTTGCCACTCCCGCATTTTTTGTGGGCTGGCCGATTCCGGATTGGCTTCCAGGGTGATTTCGCAGTCGTTTTCCAGCGGCCATAAGCGGGATATGGTTGCAAGGGTGGTTTCGATGGTAGCGGATGAGAACAGGGAGGGGGTGCCGCCGCCCAAAAAAATGGTGGCCAACGGGCGGGGATCATCGGCCAGTTGCTGGCGACGCCACTGCAGTTCCCGTTGCAGTGCGGTCAGGTAGCGTTGTTCGGGGATGGGGGTGACTGCGCTGGAGGCAAAGTCGCAGTAGGGGCATTTGTGCAGACAGTAGGGAATATGCAGGTAAAGTGTCAGAGGGGGGGGGCGAAGCCCCATATGCGTTAACATGATGGTCATACCTATACTTTTCTTAATCTTTTAAAACGATTGCAGGGGTCCGGGGAGCGTCACGCTCCCCGGTGGGGTGCAGGGGCGAAGCCCCATATGCGTTAGCATGATTGCGGTCTTCCTTTAAACGATTGCAGGGGTCCGGGGAGCGTCACGCTCCCCGGTGGGGTGCAGGGGCGAAGCCCCATATGCGTTAGCATGATTGCGGTCTTCCTTTAAACGATTGCAGGGGTCCGGGGACCGTCACGGTCCCCGGTGGGGTGCAGGGGCAAAGCCCCTGCATGCAAGGGCGCGCTTTCACCAAAGCCCATTTGCGCAGCAAATGGGCGCAGCGCGCCCAAAACCGCCCCGCAGGGGCGACCTTGGGAGGGCGGCAGCCCGACTCGCACGGTTATGTTATCAACAATGCTTGGATAAGAAAGCAGAAGGTTCGGATATTCAGTTTTTTTTCTGATACAAGGCCAGGAACGGTTTTTTTCCCAAACCCTCCCAAACTTGGCCGGCGTTCAGTCGGGCTGCCGCCCTCCAGGAGTGCCCCTGCGGGGCGTTTTGGGCGCGCTGCGCAAATTTCCTGCGGAAATTTGCTTCGGTAAAAGCGCGCCCGTTCATGCAGGGGCTTTGCCCCTGCACCCCACCGGGGAGCGTGACGCTCCCCGGACCCCTGCAATCGTTTTAAAAGATTAGAAAAAGCATGGGTATAGCCATCATGTGGGCGCGTATGGGGCTTTGCCCCTGCACCCCACCGGGGAGCGTGACGCTCCCCGGACCCCTGCAATCGTTTTAAAAGATTAGAAAAAGCAATGGTATAGCCATCATGTGGGCGCGTATGGGGCTTTGCCCCTGCATCCCACCGGGGAGCGTGACGCTCCCCGGACCCCTGCAACCGTTTGCAGGGACGAGGAAACAGGGGCATCCACACTATCATGAATCGCTTCAAATTGTATCCATCCGACGTTTTTCCATAATGGCCAACAGGACGCAGCGTACCCCCCCACACATCAGCGCGAGCCGTTGATAACGGGAGAGCGTTAACAGACGGCTTGGCGCAACCAGAGGAGCAACCATGATCAATCGAGACGATTTGCAAAAGCGAAACCTGCCTGTTGGAATGGACCTTACCCAGTTCCTGACCACCCGTACCACCAACCTGGCAGTGGGAGGCGGACAACTCATCTACATGGGGTTCGCCTATCCGGGCAGCGACGAAGGGGAGAATGTCTGGATGATCCAACGGGTCAGCGTAGCCGCCGACGGCTCCACCACCACCCTGTTCGCTGGTGGACAGGCCCTGTTCAATCAGGTGTGGGCAGATCGTCTCAACTTGAACTACAGCTAGGGGGGCACTCTCATGGCCCAGTATGCGTTCAACCCCCTCGCCCGCCACCTGGATTTGGTGAACAACCCCGCCCATACCGCGTTCGTCGTCGAAACCATGGTGGGTGGACAACGGATGGTTATCCTGAACCAGCAAGGCAAACTGCTCCATGCCGACCATACCATCCCGGACCACGCCGGGCGGATAGTCGGCTTGACCCTGACCAGCGGGGTGGCCGGTGCCACCGTCATTGTCTGCCGCTTTGGCCTGGTGGTGGATCCCGCCTGGCAATGGGATGCCGCCAAACCCCGCCTGTTTCTCTCCAGCAACGGCACCTTGACCCAGACCGTCCCAACAACCGGATTTGTCTGCGTGGTGGGCCACTGCATCTCGGCAACACAACTGTTTATCGATATTCAACCTGCTATCAACCTGACTTGACTAAGGAGTAAATCAACATGGCTGTGAATAAATTTTTGACCTTGAACAGCAGCACCGGTGGTATGGATGAAACCCCCCTGCTGGACTCTTCGGCCGGGGTCGGCAGTGCAGGCCGGGGAGTGGCACTGGATGCTACCGGCAAACTGGCCCTCAACATGATGCCCACCGGCGTCGGACCGGAATTGAACAGCCTGGTCGCCTACGAAAATTTGACCGCAGGTGATTTTGTCAACGTCTTCAACGATGCCGGGACGCCGAAGGCCAGAAAGGCGGATGCCACCGACGGCGGCAAACGGGCCCATGGCTTTGTGAAGGCCAGCCCCACCGCCGGACAGAGCGTGGATGTCTATTTTGACGGGGCCAACAGCAGCTTGAGCGGCCTGACGCCGGGCAGTCGCTATTTTCTCAGTGCCGCCACTGCCGGCGGGATCACCACCACACCACCCGCCACCGCCGGCAACCTGGTGCAATATCTCGGTACCGCCCTGGCCAGCAATACCATCGCCTTTCGGCCAACCGATGGTGTGGTGGTGGCATAACAAACAGACCATTTTCAGTACCTATTCCCTGGGAAACCAGGGTTAATCCATTGACGGGAGCATCATGATGGCGATCAGAAAGCCGCTCTACCTGGGTGCCAACGGCACGCCAACGGAGATGAATCTATCGGACGAACTGCCGGTCGGGAATTTGCCCGAATTGACAGAGTTGGCGGTGCCGGCCACCACCGTGTTGGCCGGCCAGTGGCCCGGGGATGTGGTGCAATTTGATGGTACCGTTTGGCGCAATATGCCCCTGGCGGTCGGCTCGCCCGGCGCAGCCGGGGTGGACACCTTTTACAACGCCTCGCCCACCCTGATTGCAGCCGGGAGCCAAAACCTGTTTCCCCTCCACTCCCTGGCCAAAACGGCTGTGACCACGGGTGAATTGAGCGTCAGCAAAACCGCCACCGATGAGACCGTGCCCCTGGCCGCCTGGTTGTATGACACGCCCCTGGGGCGGACTTCCCTGCCGGCCGGTCTCTGGACCATGAGCCTGTTCGGCGGAGTGGATACGGTGGCGAATGGCCGCCTGAGCTGGGTCACCCGCCGCCTGTTTGAGGTTGTGGTCGAAGGGATGAGCCTGACCACAACCGGCAGTGGCAGCTCCAGGACGGCAACAGCCGCCTCCGGTACCCCGTTTGTCAGTGGAGACGCGAACCCGGATCCGATCCTGGCCCACTATCTTCAGACGCCAAAAGGGCTGTATCCCATCATCAGTTATAGCTCTGCGACCGTGGTGACCATCGCCACCCCGTCGGCATATGTGAACGAATCCGGGGTGGCATGGCACAAGTGGAAGGCACTGTTTGCCACCCCATCCATCGCCTTTACCAGCATCTCTCCCACCTACATGGCGCAGGTATGGGACTCCCTGCAAAATGGCTTCACCATCGCCGATACCAGCAAACTGGGGGCCATGGATTTTCATTCGGCGGTGGGGGGGCCAACCACATTGACCTTGGCCTACGATGGCAACACGGACCTGAGCCGGAACTCCCGCATCTCCAGCACCATGGCGGCAGGCCAGGCAAACCCCATGACAACCGGAGGGGATCTGATCTACGGCGGCAGCAACGGAGTACAAAGCCGGCTGCCCAACGGTTCGGCCGGACAGATTTTGACCTCCAATGGCGGCACCGCCGCGCCCTCCTGGCAGACGCTGACAGCCGCTTCCAAAGGCTTTTCCATCCTCATGACCCAAATTTTTAGTTAAGGAGTATCCTCGATGGCTGCCCCAAACCTGATCAATCCCACCGCGTTGACCAGCAGGAACGGTCAATTTTTGTTGACAACCAGTGACCAGGCGGTGGTTGCCAATGCAGCCGCCTCCGGCACGGTGGTCAAAATCAGCTCGCTCTATATCGCCAATATTCATGCCACCGACCCCCAGACCGTGACCGTGACGCTCAACGACAACGGTACCGCCAGGGTTTTGCTCAATGCCGCCACCGTACCGGTCAACTGCACCCTGGTGGTGATCGACAAGGAGTCGCCCGTCAACCTGGAAGAGAATGATTCATTACAGGTGAAGGCCAGCAATACAAACGCCTTGAATGCCATCGTCTCCTATGAGGTGATGGCATGAGCGGGCGGTTGATCGGGGCGATTGAAACCAGTGTATTCAGCTTTACCGGTTCGGATGGGGTGGAATATACCTCTCCCGACGGCAAATGGAAATACCGGGTTTTTACCAACAGCGGCAATTTTATGGTCAACAGTGGTGGCAAAAAAACCGCTGAATATTTTTCCATCGTGCCGCCCGGGGTACGAACCGAGTCCAGCAATGTTACCGTCGAGGCGATCCTCATTGGCGGTGGGGCGAGCGGGGGCAATGTGGGCGGTGGAGGCGGAGCCGGTGGTTTCCGCAAGTTGACCATAACGTTGGCTCCGGGAACCTATCCCGTTGTCATCGGAGCCGGAGGGGCGGCGCAATCCTCCAGTGGGGTTTCAGGCAATCCGGGAGTGGATACCACCTTTGCAGGTTTTGCGGCGGCGGGAGGCGGATATGGTGCCGGCGGCAGTGGTGTCAGTGGGGGCAATGGGGGGTCGGGGGGTGGAACCTATTCCACGCTCAGTACGGCCGGTTTGGGGAATGTGCCCAATGTCACCCCGGTCCAGGGATACAATGGGGGCTCTGCCAATTATGCCAATATGGGATGTGCGGGTGGGGGAGCCTCGCAAGCGGGGGGAACACCTTATCATGACGGCAGTTACGCCGTTGGTGGAA
>PEAG01000099.1 GCA_002753505.1 Magnetococcales bacterium HCHbin5
GCAAAGCCCCTGCATGTAACGGGCGCGCTTTCACAGAAGCCCATTTGCGCAGCAAATGGGCGCAGCGCGCCCAAAACGCCCCGCAGGGGCACTCCTGGAGGGCGGCAGCCCGACCGAGAGCGGGCAAAATGGGGCATGGCTTGGAAAAAAAAACACTCCTGGCCTCGTGTCAGGCAAGAAGCTAAACACTCGAAAGTTATGGTTTTTTATCCAGCATTTTCCGTAACATAACCGTGCTGGTCGGGCTGCCGCCCTCCAGGAGTCTGCCCCTGCGGGGCAGGTTTTGTGCGCGTTGCGCAAATTTTCTGCGAAAATTTGCTTTGGGAAAACGCGCAGTTCAGCAGGGGCTTTGCCCCTGCACCCCACTGGGGACCGTGACGGTCCCCAGGCCCCTGCAATGGTGGTGCAGCAGTCAAGGAGAGGAGGGAATGGGCGGCATCAATCGGGAAAATAGAGGGATTTTTCAATACAACCGATCAACTTGCCGTCATTGTAATGCTCGCGCGCAAACGCATTGCCCCGCTGACGCACCGCCTCCGCCTCCTCCCGATGGGTGCGAACAAACCGCAACAACCCGGCAAGCTCCGCCAAAGTGGAAAACTCAAGATAATGCTCACCCGGAATAAAATAGCGATACATGTTTTCCGAATGCTCCTGCAACAACAACGCACCACTCTGCAGCGTCTCAAAACTGCGGAACGTCACCACACAATATTGATTGGCACGCATCGTCAGGTTGATGCAACACTTTTCCTCCGCCAGACTCTGCATGTAGGCGGCATAATTGTCCAAAGCCGACAAACCATCCTCCTTGTGGGTCGCCACACAGGATTTGACCGGCAACTTTGCCCGCTCAAAGGCAGATACCCAAAGCACCCGATGCCAGTTGAAACCGGATAAACTGCCAAAAAAGGTCGCCTGATCGGTGAGTTCTCCCTGCGGCGTGCGACAATTGCCCGCCAAATGCGGAAAGGTCCGATGGATAATTTTGTGGGCATGGGCAGGGTCGGCCCAGATCGGCCGGGAGGGCGCATCCACCGTCCAAACCCGGTCAACCAGTGCCGTACTCTGCTTCAGATCCTCCGGCTCCGGCTCCCAGGCATCCAACAGACAGCCCACAATTTTCATGGCAGGATTCAATGCCCGCAAACGGGCGATCAACTCAGTCCGTAACGGGGCCACCTTCATCATGATGTCATCGTCAAGAAACAGCAACTCAATCTGCTTTTGCCGACAAACCTCGATAATGCCAAGCCCCTCCTCAAACAGATCCTTGCCCCGCAACGGATAATAATCCGTCTGCCAACCGTAGGCCTTCATGGCCGCCACCATGCGCGGCCCCTCGTTCGAGAGCCGTGACCAGGGCTTGCTGGGAAACACACACTCCCGAAAAACCACCAATACCCGCCGGGGCAATGGCGTACCCGCCGGCGGCTGCGGATAGTGGATCAACCGGGATTTGGTCTCCTCTCCCCGCTGCCGCATGGCCGCCAGCGAAAACTCCGGTACCGGGGCATCCCAGTCAAATATGGTGCGGAATTGCGGCACAAAAGCCTTTAAAATATCCAATACATGCAATACCTGCTCACTGTCCGAATGGGCAAGGGCGGTGGCCAGCAACTGCATGACGGCAGGATCCAGAATCTTGCTGCAAATGTGGGCATGCAGAGCAGGCTGACTCTCCAACAACGCGGGGGCCTGAGAGCTCAAGGTGTGCAAGCCGTGCGCCTGATGGGTCGGGTTTTTAAAAATCAATCCCCCCAGACAAAGGGCAATGGAAAGAAAAGGATTATAAATGCCCTTGCTGATCAGAACCGTCGCCAACAGATAGGCGGAGCGAAACTGCGTCTTGCTCAGCAGGTGATAAACGGCATAAACCAACTCATTGGGGTCATGGGACTCATCCTGAACAAATCGAAGGAAGGCAGCAGCGTCATCCGCCGCATCCAAACGGTCAATCGTCTCCAGTAAACGGGATGATGTATCCAAAACGCCACTCCTTTATCCGAAAAAATGGGGCCGACGCCCCTCAAACAATGATAAAATCCGGCCAGGAGGCGGTTGACAGAGACCACCCCCGTTGCATCGCATTGGTGCAGGCTCAATGGTTGCCATAGTAGACAATCTGGCTGCCCATATGGTCAAAACGGAATGGCACATAGAGCAGATCTTTGAAGGTTTCCCGCACCTTTTGCTGGTCTTCGGGCCGCACGAAAAAGAGCATGAAACCGCCCCCTCCCGCCCCCAGCAACTTGCCCCCCAGAGCCCCGGCCTGCAAACCGGCAGCATAAAGATCATCGATGCGCTGGCTGGAGATCAGATGGGTCATCTCCCGCTTGATCAACCACTGCTCATGCAGCAACCGACCAAAACTGTCCAACGTATCCTGCTCATCCAGCAGAATGGTCATCGCCTCTTCCACCAACTCCATCATTTTTTCCAGCTCAACCCGTTTCTCCCCGGTGCGCTTGATCTGCTCCTCCGCAATATCGGAAGCGGTCCGGGAAAAGCCGGTAAAAAACAGCATGAGGCAACGACACAACTGATCCATCCGGTCGGGGGAGATGGGCACAGGCCGTACCAGAATATGCTGGGGATAGCCAAAATCGATCCGATTCAGCCCCCCAAAGGCAGCCTCCGTCTGATCCTGGGAACCGACATTCTCCTTGATCAACTCCTGTTCCACATAGATGGCATTCAAGGCCAGTTCACGCTTGGTGGGCATTTTGTACATCAGGGTGTACAACGCATGCAGCAACCCCACCGTAAACGAAGAGCTGGAACCCAGGCCGGAACGGGAGGGCAGATCGGCACTGTGAACAATCTCCACCCCCCGGTCCACCTTCATGAAGCGCAAACACTCCCGCACCGAAGGGTGTTTGATCTCATCTATGGCGTTAACCTCCTCATTCAGATAGCAGCGAATGCGATAGCTGTGTTCAAAAAAAGGCGGCAAATGTCGCAGGGTGATAAAGCAATATTTGTTGATGGCAACACTGATGACAGCCCCACCCTGCTCCTGATACCAGGCCGGATAGTCGGTACCTCCGCCAAAAAATGAGATCCGAAATGGCGTTCTGCTGATAATCATTGTTGCGTGCCCACCCCCCTATCGATGGCCATCCATGAAACTTTGCATATGATGCAGCACATAATCACAGGCCGCCGCATCCATCAGATGGTGGGACGGAATGGCCAATCCCCGCTCCATGACGTGGGTGGCATGCTGTAACGTTCCGGCAATCCGGTGCGGATAAAGCTTCACCGCCGGCTGCAAGGCCACATTGCCGCAGATGACCGGACGCGACTCAATGTGAACGCTGGTCAGGAACGCCCGCAACTCCCGGACCGAAAAGGTTGCCGCATCCCGCAACGTCAACGGAAAACCGAACCAGGAGTGACGCCCCTTGGGGGTCTCCTGCTGAAAGAGCAGCCGATCCGCATACGGCTCCAGACCGACCCGCAAGTTGGTGGCCGTCTGGCGGCGGTCTTGCACAAACTGGGCCAGTTTTGGCAGTTGGACGGAGCCCATGGCACCCTGCAACTCCATGGGACGCAGATTGTAGCCCAGATTGACAAACAAAAAGCGGGGGTCAATGTCAGGATTTTGATCATAATAGGGTTGGGGATTCTGCACCTCCCGCACCCATCCATGGGCCCGTAAAATGCGCATGGTCTCTGCCAGGCCAAGATTATTGGTGAGGCATATGCCGCCCTCCATGGTGGAGATGTGGTGCGAATAATAAAAACTGAAGGTTCCGATATGGCCAAAGGTGCCCACCGGCTGGCCCTCATAGGTGGTGCCCAACGCTTCGCAGCAATCCTCGATCAGGATCAAATTGCGGCGGCGGCAAATATCGGTGATGGCGGTCATGTCGCAGGGATTGCCATAGACCGGCACAATCATCACGGCGCGGGTTTTGGGGCCGATGGCCTGTTCCACCGCAACCGGGTCCAGGTTGAGGGTGAGAGGATCAATATCCACAAATACCGGAACCAGATTGCATTGAATCAACGGCCAGATGGTGGTGGACCAGGAGAGGGCGGGCACAATCACCTCATCCCCCGGTTGCAGACGATCCGGGGTGACCGGGTTGGTCAAGGCCGCAATGGCCAACAGATTGGCGGAAGAGCCGGAATTGACCATGACACCATGGGAGGCCCGCATGCTTTGGGCAAACTCGCCTTCAAACTTTTTCACCTGCTCGGCCATGGTCACCCGGGTGCTGAGCATGCAACGAACCACCGCCTGAATCTCTTCCGCCCCAAAAGAGGGTTCATGCAAGCGGACCACGGGCGCGGCCGGATTGAAGGCAAAATGGTGTTCAGCAGTGCAATAAGCCTGAATGGCCGCATCCACAGAGGCAAGCAACGGTTCATTCTTGAGTGTCATCGACAGATTTCCTTATGGGGTTGTTTGATATGTTCGCAACAGGCACTTCAATATACAGGGGGCTCTATACGATTTCGGCCATCATCTCCTGCAAGACGCGATCCAGTGGTGACACCATGGTGCGCAGCGTCTGGTAGTTGTGACGCAGGGCAGGTAACGCCTGCCGGTAAAGCTCCCGGGCCTGCTCCTGGGAAAGCAGGGTGATTTTATCCACGACAGCAAGCAGTTCATTCATTCGGGCACCCGCATGGTGCATGCCATCGTACTGTTCCGACCAGAGCGGCTGGAAGGTCTGAAAACCCAGTTGATGCAGGTAGGCGAGGGTGCCAGCCGAGCCAAAAACCACGAACGGCTGCCCGTGCAGCATGGGGGTAAAAATTTTTTCCGATACAAACAGGGTATTATCATAAAAATTGGTTTCGGTTACAAAGTTAAAATAACTTTGCTGGAAGGGCCAGTTTTTCCGCGTGCCCCCAAAACTGCCATTGACACCCTCCTGGTAATAACCCGGCGCATCCTGCGCAACGACCGGACGATCAATGATCAGCGGCAACCGTTTTTTCAGATCCTGCCACCAGGGACCATAGGGATGGTTGGCCATCAAACGCTCATTTGACTCACCGATGGGCTGCAGGCTGACCAATCCCCGGTCCAGCACGCCATTTTTGAACAGGTGCAGCACCAGCATGACCCGATGTCCCCGAATCGCCCGGTTCATGCACAGGTACAGGGAAGGCCGCAGAGCCCCTGCAGCCAGCGCAGCTTCCCACGCTTCCGGTGGCAGATAAATTTCGGTCGCCGGTCTGTTCAACGGTCGCCGGCAATAGTTGATCGCTTCGGGGTCGTCATCTGCGGTCTCAAAATGCATCTCCCATCCCGCCTCATGCAGTTGGATCAACCGCTGGGAGAGGGCAGAGTAGCATTCACAGAAGCGGATCTGGAACAGTTCCGGGTTGCGGGCCCCGAACCGTGTCAGCTTCCATGCCTCATACTCCATCGCTCCCGCCAGGTTGCCGTTGAGTACCCAGACGCCGGTGGCGGGCAGGTCGTGGGTGGTCATGAAGGCCAGAAAATGGTCATACATGCAGACAGGACCATAAGCGGTCTGCACGGAAAAGGAGCGTGCCTCGCCCGCAAAGAAAAACATCAGGATGGCCCGTTTTTGCCGTACAGCCTGCAGCAGTTCGGGAGACAAGTTCAACAGGGATGGCCACTGTTCGGGGCGGATGCGTCCCATGTTTTCCGGGAAATAAAAATCCAGCTCAATCGAATAGATAAAAGGGCTGTTCTCCGCCAGCAGGGTGGTCAGGGTTGCGATGCGAAACTGTTTCGGGCTGCCGACCGCCAGCAGCAGCAGCAGGTTGGGACCGGACTTTTGCTTGCCGATCCGGGCAGTACAGCCATCATCGCTGATTTCGAGCCGGTTGTAGGCCAGAACGATGTGACTATCGGTAGCTGCCGGTCGGTTCATGCCCTCCTGCGGGACAGGGCCGCTGCCGTTGGCCAACCCGGTGGAACCTGCCGTTGTCGATGCCGACAACACCCTGGATACGCCGTCGGCCATTCCCCTTGCCAAATAAAAATTGACACCGCGTGCCAGCAGAGCCTGATAAATCGCCTGCGGAGCCACACCGGCCTGCGCCTGCGTCATGGCAAACGCAACCTCGCCATTCACCGCCTGAACCCACTCCCGGCTTGTCTCCTCGCCGTTAAAAAATTGAATCAGGTTGGGAATCTCCAGATGCGGGATATTGTCGGCGGCCATGCCGGCCTGTCGTTGCGACAGGATCAGTTGTTGCGCGATATGGCGGGCCAGGTTTGCCCGGATCGTTGTCGTGATCTCCTGTGCCAGTGATGCCTCGACACTACGGGCGGCCAGGGACTCCAACAGCTCCTGTCGGGAGAGACCTTGCCGTGCCTTTTCGATTGCGAAACCAACAACGGCCACAAAAGAGGCGGCCCAATGCGCCTGCACACCCAGTTGCTCCAAACGTTGACCAACCACCGTTTCCGGCACGCCGGACAGTAGGTTCAAAACAACGAACGCAGTGATGTCGGATTGTGTTGCCATGATGCTGTTCTCTTTAATTGTTTTTAACGATTGCGGGGGTCTGAGGAGTCGCAACAAACCGGCATCCAACCGGTCAGATCAACCCGCTTGGACCACTGTTGTCTGGTTGTGAATCAAGGCCGTGGAAAAAAAACGATGGACTACTGCCCCGCTTTGGCCTCCTGCTCCAGAAACCACCGGTAAGTCTCTTCGGCCCCCTCTGCCAACGCGCGACTGGGTCGCCAACCCATGGCGGTCATCCTGGAAACGTCCAACAATTTTTTCATCATGCCGTCCGGTTTGCTGAGGTCAAACTGCACCTCACCCTGATAACCCACCACCTGCTTGAGCAGATCGACCAGCTCCATGATGGTCAGATCGGTACCGGCTCCGACGTTGATGGTCTCTTCTTCGGAATAGTTTTCCATCAAAAACAGGCAGGCATCGGCCAAATCATCCACATGCAGCAGCTCTCGTCTGGGCTGACCGCTGCCCCAGATCACCACGCTGGGATCCTGCCGCAGTTTGGCTTCGTGAAAGCGATGCATCAATGCCGGGAAGACATGGGAGTTTTCGGTGTGAAAATGGTCTCCCGGCCCGTACAGGTTGGTGGGCATGGCCGTGATGGCGTCAAAGCCATACTGCCGCCGGTAGGCCTGGCAGAGCTTGATGCCGGCAATCTTGGCCACCGCATACCATTCGTTGGTGGGCTCCAGCGGTCCGGTCAGCAGAGACTCCTCCTTGAAGGGTTGTGGAGCCAACTTGGGATAGATGCAGGAGCTGCCCAAGAAAAGCAGCTTTCTTGCCCCGCTGCGCCACGCCGCATCAATGCATTGGGTCTGGATTTGCAGATTGTCATAGATAAAATCTGCCGGATAGCTGTTGTTGGCGTGGATGCCACCCACTTTGGCGGCGGCCATGAAGACATAGGCCGGTCTGTTCGCCGCAAAAAAGTCCCGAACCGCAGCCTGATCGGTCAAATCCAACTCCTGGCGGGTTTTGGTGAGCAAATTTTGAAAACCATGCCGTTGCAGACAGCGCAGAATGGCCGAACCGACCAAACCCCGATGCCCGGCAATAAAGATGGGATCCTGTTTATTCATCCATTTTCCAACGCATACGAGTTACGAGACAACACCCTCTCCAGGCTATCAGAAAAAGCCACTTTTTAAAAGTCCTTTTGCTTGCTACGATTCCGCCCCGTCCGGCTCATATCCCAGGAATGCGGTCAGCCATTTTTCCACCGTCGGGATGGTCATCCCCTTGCGGGCTGCATAGGCGGCCACCTGATCCCGTCCCAGATGGTCCACCCGGAAATAGCGGCTCTTGGGGTGGGCAAAATAGTAGCCACAAACCGCTGCCTGGGGGGTCATGGCATAGCTTTCCGTCAACTGCAGGCCGGTATGGGTTGTGACATCCAGCAGCTTGAAGAGGGTCTCCTTTTCCGTATGGTCCGGGGCGGCGGGATAGCCGGGGGCCGGGCGAATGCCCTGGTAGGACTCCTGGATCAACGCCGCTGTCGTCAGCTTTTCATCGGCGGCATAGCCCCAATGGCGGGTGCGCACCTGCTGATGCAACTGTTCGGCAAAGGCTTCCGTCAGACGATCCGCCAACGCCTTGAGCATGATGGCACCATACTCGTCACCGCTCTGCTCCTGTTGTTGCACGGCCGCATCCAGCCCCACCCCGCAGGTCACGGCAAAGAGGCCGATATGATCCGTTATGCCACTGTCCAACGGGGCGATAAAGTCGGACAGGGCAAAACAGGGCTGTCCCGCCGGCTTTTCTCCCTGTTGGCGCAGGGTGTGAATCCGTGCCAGGGGCTGCTGCCGATTGCCATCCGGATACAGCTCGATGCTCTCTTCGTCGGTGGCGTTGGCGGCAAACAGACCAAAGACCCCCCTGGCCTGGAGCAGATCCTCCGCCACAATCCGTGCCAACCATGCCTGACCGTCCTGGAACAGGCGGCTGGCCGCCTCGCCACTTTTGGGGTCCGACAGCAGCTCGGGATAACGCCCTCCCAACTCCCAGGTATGGAAAAAAGGGCTCCAGTCGATCAGGGGAATCAGCTCCGCGATCGAGGGACGGACGCTCTGGATACCCAGGGTGCGGGGGGCGGGAGGCACGCTGGTCGCCCAATCCATGCTGGGTCGGCGCGCCCGGGCCTGGAGCAGGGGAATGGAGCGGCCTTTGCTTTGACGGCTGCTGTAGTTTTGACGCAACCGGGCCTGTGCAGCGCGCAACTCTTCGACAAAAATGCCATTTTCAGCGGGGTTTACCAGCTTGGAGGCGACCCCGACCGCCTGCGAGGCATCCTTGACCTGTATGGTTGGTCCTTCGTAATGGGGGGCAATCTTGATTGCGGTGTGCAGCGGGGAGGTGGTGGCTCCTCCCACCAGCAACGGAATTTGCCATCCCTGTCGCTGCATCTCCTGAGCCAGCAGGGCCATCTGTTCCAGGGAGGGGGTGATCAGACCGGACAGGCCGATCATGTCCACCGCGTGGGTGCGGGCCGCCTGCAAAATGGTCTGGCCATCCACCATGACCCCCAGGTCGATCACCTCGAAATGGTTGCATTGCAGGACCACCTTGACAATATTTTTGCCAATATCGTGGACATCCCCCTTGACCGTTGCCAGCAGGATGCGCCCCTTGCGGCTGTCCTTTTTGTCACTCTCCCCGCTGGACTCCATGTAGGGCAACAGGCAGGCCACCGCCTGTTTCATCACCCGGGCACTTTTGACCACCTGGGGCAAAAAGAGATCCCCGGCTCCGAACAGGGCACCCACCTGATTCATGCCCTGCATCAGGGGGCCCTCCACCACCGCCAGCGGGGTGGCGGCGGCCAAGCGGGCCTCTTCCACATCCGCTTCAATAAATTCGGTAATGCCCTTGACCATGGCGTGGCTGAGGCGTTCGTTCACCGGGGCCTGACGCCAGGCCAATGCCGCCTCCCGGTTGTTCTCCTGTCCGCCGGTTGTCTTGAGGGTTTCGGCCAGCTCCAGCAGCCGTTCGGTGGCATCGTTGCGCTGGTCCAGCAGGACATCCTCCACCCGCTGTCGCAGTTCGGGGTCCACCTCCTGGTAGATGGGCAGCTGGCCGGCGTTGACAATGGCCATATCCATGCCCGCCTGGATGGCGTGGTGCAAAAATACGGTGTGCATGGCCTCCCGCACGGCGGTGTTGCCCCGGAAGGAGAAGGAGACATTGCTCACGCCACCGCTGACCAGTGCGCCGGGCAGATGGGCCTTGATCCAGCGGGTGGCCGCAAAAAAGTCGATGGCATATCGGTTGTGGGCTTCGATACCGGTGGCGACCGCAAAAATGTTGGGATCAAAAATGATCTCGCCGGGCGCAAACCCCACCTGTTCGGTCAGCAGTCGGTAGGCCCGTTGGCAGATGGCCTGGCGTCTGCTCAGGTTGTCGGCCTGCCCCTGCTCGTCAAAAGCCATCACCAGCACGGCTGCCCCATAGCGTTGCACCCGGCGCGCCTGGGCCAAAAAGCTCTCTTCGCCCTCTTTGAGGCTGATGGAGTTGACCACACAGCGGCCCTGAATGCACTGCAATCCGGCCTCCAGGACGGCCCAGTTGGAGGAGTCGATCATGATGGGCACCCGGCAAATATCGGGTTCCGCTGCCAGCAGGTTTAAAAAGCGGGTCATGGCGGTGACCGCGTCCAGCAGGGCATGATCCATGTTGATGTCGATCAGGTTGGCACCCTCTTCCACCTGTCGTCGTGCCACATCCAGGGCTGCCTCGTACTGCTCTTCGAGGATCAGGCGGGCAAAGTGGCGGGAGCCGGCCACATTGGTGCGTTCACCAATGTTCACGAACAGCGACTCCGGGGTGATGTTGAAGGCTTCCAGGCCGCTGAGGCGGCAGGCGGGGGGCCGCTGGGTGGCGACGCGGGGGGGAACCCCCCGGACGGCGGCGGCGATGGCGCGAATATGGTCCGGGGTGGTGCCACAGCAGCCGCCGACAATATTGAGCAGGCCGGCGCGGGCAAATTCGCCAATTTTGGCCGCCATGGCGGCCGGGGTTTCGTCATATCCCCCCAACTCATTGGGCAGGCCCGCGTTGGGGTGGGCGGAGACCAGTGCCTCGGTGACCCGGCCCAGTTCCAGCAGGTAGGGGCGCATCTGATCCGCCCCCTGGGCGCAGTTCAACCCCATGCTGAGGGGGCGGGCATGGGCCACGGCGTTGCAGAAGGCCTCCACCGTCTGGCCGGAGAGGGTGCGGCCGCTCTGATCGGCAATGGTGGCGGAGATCAGGATGGGGAGGGGGTCGGCGCGACCGGCATTGTAGTCGGCGATGGCAAACAGGGCCGCCTTGCAGTTCAGGGTATCGAAGATGGTTTCCACCAGCAGCAGATCTGCGCCCCCATCCACCAATCCTTCGATGGCGGTGGTATAGGCCTGTTGCAGATCCTGGAAGGTGACGTTGCGAAAACCGGGATTGTTGACATCGGGTGACAGGGAGGCGGTCCGGTTGGTCGGGCCCAGTACGCCAGCGACAAAACGGGGGTGGTCCGGTTGGCTGGCCTCCATCTGTTCCACCACCGAGCGGGCCAACTGGGCGGAGGCCTTGTTGATCTCGTAGGCCAGGGACTCCATGCCGTAATCCGCCAGCGAGATGGCGTTGGCGTTAAAGGTATTGGTCTCCAGAATATCGGCTCCGGCCTCCAGGTAGGCGGCATGGATGGCACGGATGATGTCGGGACGGGTCAGCGAGAGCAGGTCGTTGTTGCCCTGCAGGTCGATGGGGTGATCGGCAAAGCGTTCGCCTCGAAAATCGGCTTCCGTCAGTGCATGTTTTTGGATCATGGTGCCCATGGCACCATCCAAAATCAGGATGCGCGACTGCAACAGGGAGCGGAACAGCTCAATTTTTTTTGTAATTTTTTTCGCTTGTTGCGTCATTTTAAAATCCTGAAAAAATAAAGAGGGTTGAAAGAGGGGTCTCGTTAACGCCATGATGGTCGGGGTCCGGGCTCGAATTCTATGGGTGACGGCTGGCGGATTTCCTGCTAGATTACCATAAGTGGCCTAAAACGGAACCCATCTGTGTGATGTTCGCTGGGGTCAAGTGAGCAGGGCCGTTGCTTCTTTTGTAAATTTGGGGAGATGTGGGGGGCTGCCTTGTCGGTATCGAGGGTCGTACCAATAAAAAATTGACGTGAAGGAGGATTTTGTTATGCGCTTTTCGCTTGTCTTGCTGGGCTTATTGGTCATGTTGCCATGGGGGGATCTGCAGGCGCGGGAGATTTATAAGGGGGGACGTTACACGGTGCGCAAGGTGGAGGGGACCTGCAAGCTGGAAATTTTGTTGCACGAGGGAGACCGGGAGCCGGCGGCCATTTTGGCTCTGTTTCCTTCCGACGAGTATTTCGGGGAGATGTTTACCGAAAAGGCCCGCATCGGGGTGGCGCAAAAAAAGGTACGCATCCAGTTTGATCAGGAAAAGCCGCGGGACATTCCTTTCATTGCCGATGCCTCGGCCAAGGACAACTATTGGCGTTGGCAATATCTGGAGAACACCCAGGGCCTGTTGAACCTGCTGGCCAAGCGCAGCAAGATGATTGTCTCTTTTTCCAATGGCAAGTCCCTGTTCAAGTACACCATCTCTCTCAAGGGAAGCAGCAAGGCGATCATGGCTTTGCGGCATTGTCGCTAGTTTCCCGGTTGGGTGATTGCGGTCTTCTTTTAAACGATTGCAGGGGTCTGGGGACCGTCACGGTCCCCAGTGGGGTGCAGGGAGGGGCTTAAGCCCCCTATGCGCTAACAGGATTGCGGTCTTCTTTTAAACGATTGCAGGGGTCTGGGGACCGTCACGGTCCCCAGTGGGGTGCAGGGGCAAAGCCCCTGCATGAACGGCGCGTTTTCCCAAAGCAAATTTTCGCAGAAAA
>PEAG01000100.1 GCA_002753505.1 Magnetococcales bacterium HCHbin5
TAACCGTGCGAGTCGGGCTGCCGCCCTCCCAAGGTCGCCCCTGCGGGGCGGTTTTGGGCGCGTTGCGCAAATTTTCTGCGAAAATTTGCTTTGGGAAAACGCGCCGTTCATGCAGGGGCTCCGCCCCTGCACCCCGCTGGGGAGCGTGACGCTCCCCAGACCCCTGCAATCACAGCAGGGGCTTTGCCCCTGCACCCCGCTGGGGAGCGTGACGCTCCCCAGACCCCTGCAATCACAGCAGGGGCTTTGCCCCTGCACCCCGCTGGGGAGCGTGACGCTCCCCAGACCCCTGCAATCGGTTTCAAAAAAAAAATTACAACAGCCTCTTGACAGCGACAGATTTCAGCTTACATTAGCACTCAAACCAAGTTGGTGCTAAAAGGGGTGGCTTGAAGCGGGCCCTTTCGTTTCGGTGCGTCTATTATTTCGTCTGGAAGAGGTGCAAAAAAAAATGATGAAGACAAAAATTCGTCCATTACATGATCGGGTGGTTGTGAAACGGAGTTCCGAGGAGGAGAAAACGGCATCCGGGATCATCATCCCCGACACTGCCAAGGAGAAACCGATTCAGGGAGAGGTCTTGGCGGTTGGCAAAGGGGCCATTATCGAAGAGGGTAAAGTGCGGCCCATGGATGTCAAGGTGGGGGACATCGTGCTGTTTGCCAAGTATGCGGGCACCGAAGTCAAGCTGGATGGTGAGGATCTGCTCATCATGCGGGAGACGGACATTATGGGTGTGCTGAAATAGTATTTTTACCATGACATAGCGTCGTCCCCATCCGGGGGCGTGGAACTGCAACTTAAATAGACAAGGTGTGAAAAGATGGCAGCAAAAGAGGTAAAATTTGGCGAGATCGCTCGTGGCAAAATGCTGGCCGGGGTCAATACCCTGGCCAATGCGGTCAAGGTGACCTTGGGCCCCAAGGGGCGCAATGTGGTGTTGGACAAATCCTGGGGCGCGCCCCGGGTGACGAAGGATGGCGTCAGCGTTGCCAAGGAGATCGAACTGGAGGACAAGTTTGAGAACATGGGGGCGCAGATGCTGAAGGAGGTGGCTTCCCGCACCTCTGACGAAGCGGGCGATGGTACCACCACCGCCACTGTGTTGGCCCAGGCGTTGATTCGTGAAGGGATGAAGGCGGTGGCTGCCGGGATGAATCCCATGGATCTCAAACGGGGTATGGATGCCGCCGTGGAAGCGGTGGTGGTCGAGTTGAAAAAGCATGCCAAAGAGGTCACCAACTCCGAAGAGATTTGTCAGGTGGGTACCATCTCCTCCAATAATGACAAGGAGGTGGGTGACATGATCGCCAAGGCCATGGATAAAGTGGGCAAGGAGGGTGTCATCACCGTTGAGGAGAACAAGGGGCTGGAGACCACCCTGGAGGTGGTAGAGGGTATGCAGTTTGATCGGGGTTATCTCTCTCCCTATTTTGTCACCAACGCGGAAAAAATGTTGGTGGAGATGGATGATCCGTTGATCCTGCTGGTGGAGAAAAAGGTCAGCAATTTGCAGCAGATTTTGCCGGTGTTGGAGGGTGTGGTGCAATCTTCCCGGCAGTTGTTGATCATTGCCGAGGATGTGGAAGGTGAGGCGTTGGCGACGTTGGTGGTCAACAAGCTGCGGGGTGGTTTGAAGGTGAGCGCGGTGAAGGCTCCCGGTTTTGGGGATCGGCGCAAGGCGATGCTGGAGGATCTGGCCATTTTGACCGGTGGGACTGTGGCTTCCGAGGATGTTGGCGTCAAGCTGGAGAATGTGACTCTGCCTATGTTGGGTACTGCCAAGTCGGTGGTCATCAGCAAGGAGGAGACCACGATTGTGGGTGGGTCGGGTCATACGGAGCAGATCAAGGCTCGTGTGGCGCAGATTCGGGCCCAGATTGAAGAGACCACTTCGGATTATGATCGGGAAAAGTTGCAGGAGCGGTTGGCCAAGTTGGCGGGTGGTGTGGCCGTCATCAAGGTGGGTGGTGCCAGCGAAGTAGAGGTGAAGGAGCGCAAGGATCGGGTGGATGATGCGTTGCATGCCACGCGGGCGGCGGTGGAAGAGGGTATTGTGCCGGGTGGTGGTGTTGCCCTGTTGCGGGCCCGGGCGGCGTTGGACAAGCTGGAGGTGGCCAATGATGATCAGAAGGTTGGGGTCAACATTGTGCGGCGTGCCATGGAAGAGCCGGTGCGGGTGATTGCGGAAAATGCCGGTGCAGAGGGTTCGGTGGTGGTCAATAAAATTCTGGAGAACAGCAAGCACAATTTTGGCTTTGATGCGGCGACAGAGACCTACACTGATCTGGTGGCCCGGGGTGTGATTGATCCGGCCAAGGTTGTGCGCAATGCTTTGCAGTCGGCCTGTTCGGTGGCGGGTTTGATGATCACCACTGAGGCGATGGTGGCTGAGTTGCCCAAGAAGGATGCCGGTGCTGGCATGCCGGGTGGTGGTGGTGGCATGGGTGGCATGGGCGGCATGGGTGGTATGGACATGTAGTCTGTTGTCACGACGGGCGCGTGCGCCTGGCGGTGTATCGAATCCCTCCTGGAAGCGTTGTTTTCAGGAGGGATTTTTTTTTATCTTTTAAAACTATTTTTTCTAATCTTTTAAAACTATTTTTTCTAATCTTTTAAAACTATTGCAGGGGTCTGGGGACCGTCACGGTCCCCAGTGGGGTGCAGGGGCAAAGCCCCTGCATGTACGGGCGCGCTTTCCCAAAAGCCCATTTGCGCAGCAAATGGGCGCAGCGCGCCCAAAACGCCCCGCAGGGGCACTGCTGGAGGGCGGCAGCCCGACCGAGAGCGGGCAAAATTGGGTATGGCTTGGAGAAAAAACACTCCTGGCCTGGTATCAGACAAAAATCTGCCTATCCGAAACTTCTGCTTTCTTATCCAATCATTGTCAACAACATAACCGTGCGAGTCGGGCTGCCGCCCTCCCAAGGTCGCCCCTGCGGGGCGGTTTTGGGCGCGTTGCGCCAATTTTCTGCGAAAATTGGCTTTGGGAAAACGCGCCGTTCAGCAGGGGCTTTGCCCCTGCACCCCACCGGGGACCGTGACGGTCCCCGGACCCCTGCAATCACAGCAGGGGCTTTGCCCCTGCACCCCACCGGGGAGCGTGACGGTCCCCGGACCCCTGCAATCACAGCAGGGGCTTTGCCCCTGCACCCCACCGGGGAGCGTGACGGTCCCCGGACCCCTGCAATCACAGCAGGGGCTTTGCCCCTGCACCCCACCGGGGAGCGTGACGGTCCCCGGACCCCTGCAATCGTTAAACGGAGTTGGACAGAACGCGCAGCCCCGCTTGCAGCCACCGCCTGTCGCATGTTAAACTGCCCGGCAGCATGTTGTTTTCTCTGGGGAGTGTATCAAAATGGAAATTTTAAACCTGATTCCAGTGGGATTTTTGGTGTGGGTGATCATGGTGGCCGTCAAGGGCGGCACAACACACGATCGCGTAGACAGATATTTTCAACAATATCGCATCAAAACCGGCAAAAAATTTCGCAATTTTTTTGGAATTCCCTACCCGGATTCCAAAATGTGAAAGCTGACCCGCCCCACCCATGCGGGGCTGCTCTGAACAACACCGTTTCAGAAAGGATGTGCGGATGGCAAAGAAACAGGTAGGCGTCGTGCTGGCCGGTTGTGGCGTATATGACGGCGCAGAGATTCATGAGGCGACACTGACCCTCTATTTTTTGGATCGGGCCGGCGCGCAGGCTGTCTGCATGGCACCCAACATGGCCCAACACCACGTGATCAACCACCTCAGCGGCGACGAAAGCGGTGAAACCCGCAACGTCCTGGTGGAGTCGGCCCGCATCGCCCGGGGCAACATCCGCGACCTGGCCACTGTCCAGGCCGACAGCCTGGACGCCCTGATTCTGCCCGGCGGCTTCGGTGCCGTCAAAAATCTTTCCAACCTGGCCCTGAATCCCGCCACCAACCAGGTCAACAAAACCTTGTCAGCCCTGCTGCAAGCCATGCATGCCGCCGGCAAACCCATCGGTGCCATCTGCATCTCCCCGGCACTGCTTTCGGTGGCCTTGGCCGGGCGGGGGCTTTCCCTCACCATCGGCCACGACGCCGATACCGCTGCCGCCATCGAGGCCGACGGAAATCGCCACCAGCAGAGCCAAGCCATCGACATCGTGGCCGACCCCCACAACAAGGTGGTGAGTACGGCAGGCTACATGTGTGCAGCCGGCATCGCCGAGACCGGGGCCGGTATTGAAAAATTGGTCCAGCAAGTGTTGGCCTGGAGCTGAGGTTGGAACCCCGCTTGATCTACGCAGCCAGCGAATCCTCCGCCGACCTGCTCTACGCCACCGGTTTTTTTGCCCCCGATCCCTTTCTCTACCTGTGCGATGCAGCCGGTGCCAGTCACATGGTGGTGACCGCCCTGGAGCTGGATCGGGCCCGGCGTTCGGCCCGGGCGGATCATCTGCATGAATGGAGTCTGGTCCAGGAACGCTACAAGCAACAAAACCCCGATGGGGCGCGGGGTGAAAACCCCCTGATCGCCTTTTTTTTGCAGGAGTTGCAGATTGAGCGGGTTCAGGTGCCCGGCGATTTTCCGCTGGGGCTGGCCGACCATCTGCGGACAGCGGGCATCGCCGTAACACCGGCAGAGGGGCCGTTCTGGCCGGATCGCGCCTGCAAACGTCCCGAAGAGGTGGCTGCCATTGAGGCCGCCCTGGAGGTAACGGGGGAGTCGATGGCGGTGGCTATCGAGTTGATCCGTTCTGCCCGCATCGGGGATGATGGTTGGCTCTATCTGGGGGATAAACCTTTGACCAGTGAGCGGGTGCGGGCAGAGATCCATGCCTACCTGGTCCGTCATGGGGCGATGCCGCATCATACCATCGTCGCCGGTGGTCGTCAGGGGGCGGACCCGCATGAGGAGGGTTCCGGTCCCTTGCCTGCCCATCAGCCCATCATTCTGGACATATTTCCCCGCATGGAAAAAAATGGCTACTGGGGTGACATGACCCGCACGGTCTGCCGTGGTACTCCGTCCGATCGTTTACAGCGGGCCTGGGAGGCGGTGCGGGAGGCGCAAGAGGTGGCCTTTGGGCGTATTCGGGCCGGGGCTGACAGTCAGCAGATCCATGCCGCCGTTACCGACCATCTCACCGCCGCCGGTTTTCCCACCGGTCGTTCGGCGGCCGGGTTGCAGGAGGGCTTTTTCCATGGCACCGGTCATGGGTTGGGGTTGGAGATTCATGAAGCCCCCCGGATCGGACAGCGGGGAGAACCGTTGCTGGAGGGGCACTTGGTCACGGTGGAGCCGGGGCTCTATTATCCCGACATGGGGGGGATTCGGTTGGAAGATGTGGTATTGGTAGAATCGGAGGGCTGTCGCAACCTGACCCGCATGCCCAAATTTTTTGCAATATAATAAATCACGCCCGTTCCCGTTCCCACGTCCCTGAACAATTGCAGGGGTCCGGGGACCGTCACGGTCCCCGGTGGGGTGCAGGGGCAAAGCCCCTGCATGAACGGCGCGTTTTCCCAAAGCCAATTTTCGCAGAAAATTGGCGCAACGCGCCCAAAACCGCCCCGCAGGGGCGACCTTGGGAGGGCGGCAGCCCGACTCGCACGGTTATGCTATCGATAATGTTTGGATAAGAAACCAGAACGTTCGGATATTCAACCATTGGCCTGGCAGGGGAATGGGATTTTCCCCGAACCGTCCCATGTTTTGCCCGCTCTCGGTCGGGCTGCCGCCCTCCAGCAGTGCCCCTGCGGGGCGTTTTGGGCGCGCTGCGCCCATTTGCTGCGCAAATGGGCTTTTGTGAAAGCGCGCCCGTTACATGCAGGGGCTTTGCCCCTGCACCCCACTGGGGACCGTGACGGTCCCCAGGCCCCTGCAATAGTTTTAAAAGATTAGAAAAGCATGGGCGTGGTCATCGTGCTGGCGCATATGGGGCTTTGCCCCTGCACCCCACCGGGGACCGTGACGGTCCCCAGGCCCCTGCAATAGTTTTAAAAGATTAGAAAAGCATGGGCGTGGTCATCGTGCTGGCGCATATGGGGCTTTGCCCCTGCACCCCACCGGGGACCGTGACGGTCCCCGGACCCCTGCAATTGTTTTAAAAGATCAAGAAAAGCACGGGCATGGAAAAACAAGAAACAGACTGCTTTTCACGGGTTGAAGTCGCCATCGTGCTGATCGTGGCGGGATTGGTAGTAACCACCCTGGTGGCCAGCCGAGACGTCGCACACACAGCCAAAGTCCGCACCGCCTACCAACAACTGGTGGTCCCCTGCGTGGCAGCACTCCACGCGGCCCTGCACCAACAGGCAACAACCGCCCAGGCCACCTACCCGGAGACCGAACTGGACGGAATCCCACTGAACTGCCAGTTCGACGCAACCACCCCCAACGGGGTGATCAACCGCGTCACCATCAACGGAGCCCCGGAGACACTCCAAACCATGATCCAACAAAACCTGGCCAACGAACGCACACAAGTGACAGGCCCCACCATAACCCTGCCACCCCCTACTGACGCTTCAACCGCCCGGTAACCTGACCGTGCAAAATTTCCGATAACTTGCACAAACGGTCCTCCGTACTGTTCATCAGCTTTTTGGCCTCCCGCTCCACCTTGGCCAGAGCGGCACGGTTTTCATCCACACTCTTGTCCAAGCCGAGGGCACGGGTCAAATTGGCCAGATTGAACCCCTGCGGAGTCTCCAAAGCCTGCTTCAAACTGGCGTAATACAAAATGATACCCGCCCTGGGCAACGTCTCCGTCTTGGCCATCGCCAACTCCATGTGGTAAGGCAAACCACAACGTGCCAAACCAAACGCCAACGCGACCGAAGAAAAAGAGTCCATGCTGACAAAATCAAACGCCTCCAGAATATGCTCCGGCTTGCCACGCGCCACAATCTCCGTGACCAGAAACTCCCCGACCTGGGTCTTGTCACTGACCTGTATCTCCAGCAACTTGACCAGCTCCTTGATGGGAGCCCCCTTGGCAAATCTTTGAATCAACTTGAGAAAAACTGTCGAGTTGACATCCTCCACCGAGCGGATCAACGGCATGAGCTCCATGGTGGACTTGGTTTTTTCCAGAATCAACTCCAACAACCCCTCCAGAAGCGGGGAGTCCTTGGGGATATACTGATACGCCTCGATCAAATATTTGATGGGAGCCGTTCTGGAAAGAATCGGCAACAAATTTTGTTGAATACGCGGCTTTTTGGCACATACCCGCACCGCCTCCAACAACTTTTCCGGACTGCCGTGCATGCTGATCAACTTGATCAAGGCATCGGTATTGGCACTATCCTCTGGAATAATATCCAACACCTTGAGGGCACTGGCGACATGCTTGCGCTCTATGATGGCCTCGACCAACATGTCCGCATCGGACGACCACTCGATGGTGGCAATAATCTGCAGGGCCGAAACCAGTTGGGACGAAATACCGGAACGGGTCATGCCAATCTTGATCAGACCACTCACCAATGCCCGCCGGGCCGGTGGGTCCAGACGCCAAATGGTCAACATGCTCAACATCAAATCCGGATCGCCCGAATCCACCGCCTGATGCACGTCGGCATAATCCCCCTGCAACCCCTCCTGCTCCAACACACAACGGTCAATGACCGGGTTGGTCTCCTTGCGGGTGCGGACAAACTCATCATCAATAAAACGCAACAGCTTGTTGAAATCGCCACGGGCATTGGTGGAGATCAAATTGAACTCCACCCCGATCAACTCCACCAACTCATTATAACGGTTGCGCATGGTGTAAATTTTGCGGACCACACCACTGACCGGGATCTCATAGTTGTTGGTCTTGTCGGGAGAGTGCAAAGAGGCCTTCAAAACCGTTCCCTTGGGATAGGCCGGATGCTTCAGATCAGCCTCCTCGATACGCCGAATAAAAGAACAGCCCCCCACAGCCACATCAAACACCTTGGCACTGAAAGGCTTCTGATTTTTCGTATCAATGGTGATGGGCAGATCAATGCTGAAGGCAATCCGCCGCCGGTTGAACTGCCGGGCCTGAGCCGAAATGGCGATCACATCGGGAAAGGCCAGCTTCACACACGGCGTCCCCTTGATCTCCACCATGTCAACAAACTTGCCATCCAATTCAATCAAATAACGCACTGTCTGGGAAAAAATCTTGATAACACTACTCTCACGGCAAGCCTTTACCTCTTCCTCGGTGTTCAGAGAGGTGAGCAACAAGGATTCGCGCTTGCCCATGTTGCCATCCTGGCAGACAAAAAAGGCGTTGGTGCGTATGCCAGCCGGCTGGATGATCACATCCACCAGGGCGTTCTCCTCAATGGCAAGCATCATAATTTCCACAATGTTGCGCGGCTTTCTGATCTGCCTTTTGGTCTTGACGTTTATCACAAATCTCTCCCCAATCCTTCCATAAATCCAATGCCACAACTCAAATCGGGGGCGTTTCCCCTCTGAAGCGATATACTAGCGTCTTCTGGTCTGCAACCGGGCCCGCTCAATATGGGCGACCAACTCTCCCAATTGCCGGATCACCTCATACGACTCGGTCGCAAAGGCAATCTGTCCCACCGGCTTGCCGTGCCGACTGCCCATCTTGATCAAGGTGCCCTTGTCCGCTAACTCTTTTTCTTCATCCCAGTAAAAGGTGACATCCACCTCGGAACCCTCGGCGATGGGAGCCTCATCATCCGGCAGGGTAAAACAGACCCCACCAGCCCCAATATCGACAATGGGGGCGAAAAAACTGACACCTGCCTCACGCTTGATACTGAGAGCCACCCGGGCATCCTCAAAATATTTCACCCGCACCGAAGCGCGCCGCTGGGGTTTGCGGAAAATCTTGTCGGGAAAGGTGATTTTGTAGGTCGGCACCCCATCAGCCCCCACCACCGCCTCCGTTGGGGGTGGGGTGGGGGGTGGGGTGGTGACGGGCGTCAGGCCGGGGATGACCCGTGGCGGCTTGGTGGCGATCGGCGGTCGCCCGGTGGCGGCCCGTACCCGCTCCTTTTCCGGGGCAATGACCAAGCCGTGCAAACTGCCCTCGTCTATGAGACGGGCCTCAAACTCATTGAACTTGTTGCCAAACACAAACGACACGGTGGCGGACTGACCATTCTGAAGCTTGGTAAGCCCATCCAACGGCTCGGTTGCACTGATGCGTATGTGGGTCTTGTCGCGTATATATTCGCTGGAGATCGCGCCGGTGGCACCGGGCCCGGTCTCGACTTCGGGCAAAAAACGGGTTTTGTAGACGATAATTTTACTGCCGAAGGCCAGAACAATTTCGCTGTTGCTGTCGATGGCATGCATCAGCATTTCAATGATTTTGGCCTCATTGGTGGTAATATTGTCATCAGCCTCGGGAGTTTCCGCGACGGGTGGCGCGCCCATGCCGGGTGGCTTTTTGACAGTCTTGCTGCCGCCTGAAAGCTGGGAGACGGCATTTGCCAATTTTTTCCAAGTACTCATTTTATTGCCTCGTTGCAGGGTTGCGTATACTCGGATGCACCGAGCAATTTTTGCGCCAAACACTTTTTATCCCACGCGCTCCATTCCCCCTACAGACTAAGAAAAAATTTCAATACAATGCAAGAGAAAATCAGCGTTTTGCTTGTCCGTACCGCTTTTTCCGCGTATCTATGGTGGGTTTGAACGGGAATGGTCCCGGTCGTGGTGGTACAAGGTCCGGCAAAGGTGGGTGGAAACAGATGGAACCGGCAATGATGCCCTTTACTCCGGCGGCGTGGCAGAGCTGTTTTGCCCGGATGGAGCAGTTTTTGGGCTGGTCACTTTCTGCACGACAGCGTGCAGGGTTGCAGCACTACAGCCTGTTGTTGTTGCAGGCCAATCAGCAGTTTAATTTGATGGGGCCTTCGGCGGCTGGCAACCTGTTGACCCGCCATTTTTTGGATGCGGTGCCGTTGTTTCCTTTTATGGGGCCGGCGGCCCGGGTGGCCGATTTGGGGGCGGGTGGTGGGGTGCCCGGGGTGGTGTTGGCGATTCTTGCGCAGCCGCCTCAAACCCTTCATCTGATCGAGAGCCGGCAGAAGAAGGCCCGTTTTCTGGAGCAGGTGGTGGCGGAGTTGGCGTTGGGGGATCGGGTGCAGGTTTTTGCCGTGCGTGCGGAGCAACTTGGCGCGGAGCAAAAAAGCTCCTATGATCTGGTGGTCTCCCGGGCGTTGGGTTCACTGCTCTATGGGGCCACGCTGGCCCGTCCTTTGTTATCGCCGACCGGCTCCTATCTGGCTTTGAAGGGGGATGGCCATGGTCAGGATCTGGAGCAATTTCAACAGAGCAGCCTCCAGGCTTTTTTCCAGCGGCCGCAGGTTTATCCGGCGATGGGGGAGGGTGGGGGTGTGGTGGTGCGGCTGCAGAGGCGGTTGGATGTGCCGGCGCGGGGTGGCATGGTAGCCAGCAAAGGCAGGGTCAACCCCAAGTTGCAACGGCCAACAGAGGGGTGACGGGTAGATGTCACGGTTTATATGGGATGAGAGTAGACAACGGTCATGACCCGAATTATAGCGATTGTCAACCAAAAGGGTGGTGTGGGCAAGACCGCCACCGCTGTCAACCTGGCGGCGGCCCTGGCGGCGACGGAGCGGCGGGTTTTGTTGTTGGATTGTGATCCACAGGGCAATGCCTCGACCGGTTTTGGTCTCCGCAAGGGGGGGCCCAACCCCTCGTTTTACCATTTTTTGATTGGGCGCAATCCGTTGGCGCAGGCGGTGCGCACGGTGGTTACGCCGTGGTTGCAGGTGGTTCCCTCTTCGCCGGATTTGAGTGGGGCGGAGATTGAGTTGGTGGCGGCGACGGCGCGGGAGAGTTGGTTGCGCAAGCGGCTCAAGGGGGCGGTGGATGGGTATGACATGGTTTTGTTGGACTGTCCGCCGTCGTTGGGTCTGTTGACGGTCAATGCATTGGTGGCGGCGGATGCGGTGTTGGTGCCGTTGCAGTGTGAATTTTATGCCATGGAGGGGATGAGTCAGTTGCTGCGGACGTTGGATTTGGTGCGTCGTGGTTTGAATCCGGCGTTGGCGTTGGATGGTATTTTGCTGACCATGTTTGATTCCGCTGCGGCTGGTCAGGTGCAGATTGCCCAGGAGGTGCGGCAGCATATGGGGGAGAAGGTGTTTGAGACGGTGATTCCGCGTCATTCGGCGGTCAGTGAAGCACCCAGTTTTGGCAAGCCGGTTGTCTGGTATGACCTCCATTCGGTGGGGGCGCAGGCGTATCTGCGTTTGGCGCAGGAGGTGTTGAGCAAGGGGAATAGGGCACCATGACGATGGAAAAGATGACGTTGGGGCGTGGGTTGGGTTCGCTGTTGGGGGATGTGGCGGTGCAGGAGATGGCGCAGGAGAGCATGCGTTTGTTGCCATTGGACAGCATTCAGCCCAATCCCCGTCAGCCGCGGGGGGATATGGATTTGGTGGCGTTGGAGGAGTTGGCGGAGTCCATTCGTGAGCAGGGGGTGTTGCAGCCGATTCTGGTGCGGCCTTTGGGGGAGAGTTCGGACCGTTATGAGATGATTGCCGGCGAGCGTCGTTGGCGGGCGGCGGCCATTGCGGGTTTGGAAAAGATTCCGGCTTTGGTGCGCAATCTGGGTGATGGGGAGTCTTTGGAGGTTGCCATTCTGGAAAATGTGCAGCGGGAGGATTTGAATCCGGTTGAGACGGCCAGGGGTTATGATTTGTTGATTCAGGAGTTTGAGTACAGTCACAAAAAGATTGGGCGGCGGGTGGGCAAGAGTCGCATGGCGGTGACCAATTTATTGCGTTTGTTGCGGTTGCCGGAGCCGGTGTTGGCCTGGGTGGCCAATGGTTCGTTGAGTACGGGTCATGCCAGGGCGTTGTTGGGGTTGGAGGAGAAGCCGGAGCGGTTGATTCAGTTGGCGGAGGAGGTGGCGATTCAGGGTTTGTCGGTGCGGGATACCGAGATTCTGGTGCGCAAGGAGCGGGGTGAGTTGCCGGACGAGCGGGATGCCGAGGTGGAGAGTGTGGGGGTATTGCGGTCGCCGCCGGTTTTGCCGGCGCGGGGTCGGCATCGGGAGCCGGTGATTGTGGAGATGGAGAGTCGGTTGGCGGCCACCTTGGGGAGCAAGGTGACCATTACCCAGGTACGGGGGCGGGGCAAGGTGATTTTGGAGTACACCTCGCCGGCCGAGTTGGAGGGGTTGGTCAAGCGGTTTCTGGGGGAGGCGGGGGGGTAGTCGTTTGTTTTTTAATGATTGCATTTAATCTTTTTAAACAATTGCAGGGGTCCGGGGACCGTCACGGTCCCCGGTGGGGTGCAGGGGCAAAGCCCCTGCATGAACGGCGC
>PEAG01000101.1 GCA_002753505.1 Magnetococcales bacterium HCHbin5
CCCTGCGGGGCGGTTTTGTGCGCGTTGCGCCCATTTTCTGCGAAAATGGGCTTTGGGAAAACGCGCCGTTCATGCAGGGGCTTTGCCCCTGCACCCCACTGGGGACCGTGACGGTCCCCAGACCCCTGCAATTGTTTAAAGAAAGACCGCAATCCTGTTAGCGCATATGGGGCTTTGCCCCTGCACCCCACTGGGGACCGTGACGGCCCCCAGACCCCTGCAATGGTTTAACAGCAGGTGGAAGGAGGGAGAGCTTATCCTCAACCGGCAACACTCCTGCGTCCCGGCTCCAGTATCGCAGAAATCCAGAACGGAAGTCCATCCTGGAGTTGGAGGCGTTTTTTACAGATGCCGAATCTGCCACCCCTCCTGAGCCTCTTTTTCCAAGGTCGCCGCATTGCTGACAACAGCAATGCTGGCCGTTTCGGGGTGCAGATACCGCTGGGCCACCCGATGCAAATCATCCTCGCTGACCTGCAAAACCCGACTGCGGAAAAGACGCCGCTGCTCTGCCGTCCGCCCGTGCAAGGCATCATGAAAGGCGCGCCGGGCATCCCCCGCCGGAGAACCGGGCCGGTCAATGGAGCCAATGACGCTGAGAATGGCCTGCTCCAGGGCCTCGGGCCCATGCTTGTTCTCCTCCAGCCACTGCAGGGAACGGTCAAAATCGGCCAAGGTCTCTGTAAGCCGCGGGTCACGATAGGAAAAAAAGCGAAACGTACCCGAATCCAGATCCAACCCGGCCCCGCTGCCATAGGCTCCACCCCGCTCGCGAATGGCCTTGTGCAAAAAGCCATGCTTCAGAAAGGGCCCCAATACCGACAAAACAGGCGCGTCCGGGTGGGTGTAGGAGACCGCCGCATAGGCCTTGGCACAAAAATGGACGGTTGTCACCGTACTCCATGCCAGCCTCTTTTGCGGATTCAGCGGATGGCTGGCCAACCGCTCTGCCTGGCCGACCGGGGCTCCGGTTGCCCAGCGGGCCTGCAACGTCTCCGCCATGGCCGCAAAATCCTGCGCCTCTCCCGCAATCAACAACTGACCGGGTGCCTGACGCATTTTTTCCTGTATCGCTTCCAGATTGCGGGCAAATGTCGCCAACGCATCCGGATCATCCAACCGGTTGTCCAACTGCTTAAGACGGGCGATGGCGGCCAGCCCGCCCCAGTGATCGTTCAGAGCCGCAGCCGGATTGAAAACCGCCGCAGCGGCTGCCAACGCCAAACTGTGCCCATTGTTGGTGACCCGCATCTCTGCCGCAGCCCGCATCTGGGCAATCAATTCACGCAACCGCTCCAACTCATCAAAACGAGGCGCGTGATAGGTCTCCCAAACCAGTTGGGTCAACCCCTCCTGATTGCGGCTCAACGCCTTGGCCGACAGGGTGAAGGTGGAGTGAAAACTCTCCACCTGGCTGACCCCACCCCGCACCGTGGCCTGGGCCCCGATGCCACCACAGACCGCAGCCTGCCAGGCCTGGGTTTGCAAATAGTCCCGTCCCCCGCTTCCTACCTCCGCCAGACAAGAGGCGTACAGCGGCAGCAAATCCAGCAAATCATCCGCCAGGGCAGGGGTGTCCAACACCAGTTGTTGATAAACCAAACGGTTGGTGGTACAGGGAAACCAGGCGATGGGCATGGAACCCACCCGGTCGGTCGTTCCGGTCGGAATGGGCAGATCCTGCGGCACATCGGTCAGATGCAACTTGGGCAGCAGGTCGGCATCATCCTCCTCTTCCTGGCGTTTTTTCAGCTCCTCTGTTGCCTGCATGATGTTTTGCAAGGCGGCGGCATCCATCTGGGCTTTTCGGGCGGCCAGCCGCTGGGCCTCCTCCGCCGCCAACCGTTGGTTCAAATGGGGGTCCGGGCTCATCACCAACCGTACCCGATGCGGATTGTTGAGCAACCAGTCCCGGGCGAGATTTTTGATAAATTCCGGATTCTTGATCTCCTCACGCAACTTGTCCAGAATGGGATCCAGAGCCAGGGCGGTCACCGGATCGCCACCATGCAGCATGGCGGGCAGGGCGGATAACATCAGATGCAGGCTGTAGGGCCAGCCATCGCCACTGATTTCACGGCGTCCCAGCTCCAGTTGGTGCAGAACCGACTCCACCTGTTGCAGCGGAACACCTTCGGCAGCCACCTGCTGCAACACATCCAGGATCAACCGCTCCACCGCATCGGCCCGTTCCGGTTCGGAACCCTCGAGACCACAGGCAAAGACCATCTCCCTGCTGGAGGCATCCAGGCCACAAATGGGGGCCGGCGCACTGCCCAGGGGGCTGGTCTCCAAAGCATGCAACAAAGGAGAGGCACTGTTGTCCAGCAAAACGCCGTTCAGCAGTTGGGCCTTGAGGTTCTCTTCCAGATCGGTACTCTGCCCCAACAGCCACCCCAGAACGACGTATGTCTTGTTGGCCGTCTCACCCCCCACCTCCACCGCATACGGGGCGGCCACCTGGATGGGGGCGGTAAAGCGTTGCTCATCCGCAATGCGAATATCAACGGGCAGAAAATCAAACCTGTGCAGAACACGCTCCTGGAAGACGGCTTGATGTTCGGCGGCGGTGATGTTGCCAAAGGTCATGAAAATGGCATTGGAAGGGTGATAATGGCGGCCATGAAAGGCGCGCAACTGCTCCCAGGTCAGGTTGGGAATCTCGGCCGGATCACCGCCGCTGTTGTAACGGTAGGTGATGGTGGGAAACAGATGGTGGGAAAGGGTGTCTCCCAACACCCTGGCCGGCGCACTCATCGCCCCCTTCATCTCGTTGTAGACAACTCCCTTGTAAACCAGGGGTGCCTCGGGATCTCCCGGTCGCTCCAGCTCGATGCGATACCCCTCCTGGGCAAAATCCAGAGGTTGCAGCAATGGAAAAAAGGCTGCATCCAGATAGACCTCCATCAGATTGTCAAAATCCTTGCGGGAGAGGCTGGAAAAGGGATAGGCGGTCCAATCGTTGGCCGTCACCGCATTCATGAAGGTGGCCAGAGAGCGTCGCACCATCATGAAAAAGGGATCCCGAACCGGAAATCGCTGGCTGCCACACAAGGCGGTGTGTTCCAGGATATGGGCCACCCCGGTCGAATCCGACGGAACGGTCAGAAAGGCCACCAGAAAGGCATTGTGGGGATCATCCACCACCAGGTGCAGGTGACGGGCCGCAGTCGTGCGGTGCCGATAAAACTCCACGGTCAGATTTAACGCAGCGACAGCTTCACGACGGAGCAACTCAAAAGCGGGATGGGTCATGACAATCCTCGTGGCAAGGGCGAATGGATCAGGAAGATGGGCCTGGGTGGGCACTCTTCAGACCCCCGGTCGGCACAGGGCGGGCGGAAAGGGGGGTGAAACAGATAAATTGACAAAACAAAAACAATCCTGACGCTGTAAAAACAAAATGCACCGATCTGCAGAAAAAATTTTGCATGCTTCTGTCTCGTTGCCATAGAATCTTGGTGGATCGGAATTTCAGTATATAAGAATTTTTTCCATTCTGGAATGGCTGACCATTGAGATTTGGGTTGCGCACAGGAGAAGGAACTGTTTGTTGCGGATTTTGTCGGGCCCGTTCTTTTCATCAACACCCTTTGACAGAGGTGCATCATGGCGGATGATCAAGCCGCAGGTCAAACCATACTGGTCGTCGGTGGGGGTATCAGTGGCCTTACTGCAGCCGTGGAAGCGGCGGAGGTGGGGTACAAGGTACTCCTGGTGGAGAAGGATCCCCACCTGGGTGGGCGTGTTGCCCAGCATTACCAGTATTTTCCCAAGTTGTGTTCTCCCTCCTGCGGGCTGGAGATCAACTACCAACGTGTAAAAAACAATCCTCTCATTCGTGTCATGACCCTGGCTGAGGTGGAAGATATTCAGGGTACGGAGGGGAATTACACGGTGCGGATTCGGCAAAATCCCCGCTTTGTCACGGAAAAATGCACAGGCTGTGGTGACTGTTCCAGGGCTTGCACGGTCACGGTGCCCAACCCGTTCAATTTTGGCATGAATGAGATCAAGGCTATTCGGGCCAGCCATGCGATGGCCTATCCTGGTCACTATTTCATGGATGCGGCCTATGCCAGGAGTGCGGAGGCGCAAACCCTGGTGAGTGTTTGTCCGGTGGGTGCCATTGATCCGAACATGTCGGCGACCACGCTGGAAGAGAAGGTGGGCAGTATTGTCTGGGCGACCGGTTGGCAGCCCTATGATGCGGAGAAGATTCAGCCCTATGGTTTTGGTCGTTTTGCCAACGTCAGCACCAACATGCGTTTTGAGCGTTTGGCCAACACCTATGGTCCGACGGGAGGCACCCTGACCCGTCCTTCGGATGGCAAAGAGATCAAAAACATTGCCTTTATCCAGTGTGCCGGCTCCCGGGATCACAACCATCTGCCCTTCTGTTCACGGGTCTGCTGTCTGGCCTCCATGAAGCAGGCCACCTATGTGCGGAGCCAGTTTCCGGATGCCAAGGTGACCATCTACTATATTGACCTGCGTGCCATGGATCGCTACGAAGGGTTTCAGAAAAAGGTGGAGGCGGATCCGTCCATCACCTGGATCAAGTCCAAGCCGGCCCGGATTGATGAGGATCCGGTCACCAAGGATCCCATTGTCGTGGGTGAGAACACCTTGACCGGTGTGCGCTACGCGGATCCCTATGACATGGTGGTGTTGGCCACCGGCATGGAGCCGAATTCGGCGACGACGGCCCGTGTGCCGGCCCAGGCGGTTGCCTATGACGAGTATGGGTTTGTGGTTAAAGGGGGTCAGGTGCTGTCCACAGGTTGTACGGCCACTCCCCTGGATGTGGCGGCTGCTGTTCAAGCGGGTACCGCCGTGGCCCTAAAGGCGATTCAATCCGCCGCGAGGAGAGGATAAAAGACGATGGAAGCAAAAAAAATCGGCTGTTATATCTGCACGGGTTGCGGCATTGGTGAGGCCCTGAATGTCGCCGCATTGGAAAAGGTTGCCAGCAAGGAACAAAAAATTCCCGTTACCAAGAGCCATCCTTTCCTGTGCGGGACGGAAGGCATCGCGTTGATACGCCAGGATATGGCCAACGAGGGGGTGAACGCCCTGCTCATCGCGGCCTGTTCCCATCGCAACAAGACCGATGAGTTTGAGTTTAATATTCCGCTGCTGGATCGGGTTGACCTGCGGGATAAGGTGTTGTGGGTACTGGAGGATGGTTCCAAGGACAGCACCGCCAAGGAAGATTTGCAAATGATGGCGGCGGACTATCTGCGCATGGGCAGTGTCAAACTGAAAAAGATGAATGCGCCGGATCCGTTCCTGGAGAGCGGTTTTTCCAAGGATGTGTTGGTGGTCGGGGGCGGTGTGGCCGGGTTGACCGCCGCCAAGGAGGTGGCCGACACCGGTTATCGGGCCATCCTGGTGGAAAAGAGCGATCAACTCGGTGGCATGGTGGCCCGGATGCACAAGACGACCCCGACGCTGCCCCCCTACCGGACGTTGGAGGATAATCCCGTTCAGGGCTTGATTGCGGCCGTCGAAGGGCACAGCCGGATCAAGATCTACAAAGGTGCAGCCATCCACAAGACGCAAGGCGCGCCCGGTCTGTTTGATGTCACCATCCATGCGGGTGGTACGGAGACCACGGAACGGGTCGGCAGCATTGTCCTGACCACCGGTTACAACCTGTATGACCCGGCCAAACTGGACAAAAAGTTGGGCTATGGCTCTTCCCCGGATGTGGTGACCAGTCTGGAATTTGAAGAGATGGCCAAGGCGGGCAAGATTGTGCGTAAATCGGATGGCAAACCCGCCAAACGGGTGGCCTTCTCCCTGTGTGCCGGACAGCGGGACAGCAACCATCTGGAATATTGTTCCGCCGCCTGTTGCAGCTACTCCCTGAAGCATGCTCTCTATCTGATGGAGCAGTATGCGGACGCCTCGGCCTATATTTTGTTCCAGGAGTTGCGTACCCCTGGGCAGATGGAGGAGTTTTATCGCCGGGTGCAGGAAGAGGGAGGGGTGATCATCAAGGGGGATGTGGAGAAGGTTGAAAAGGCAGCGGCCGGTGGTCTGACGGTGCAGATTCATGACAAGCTTGTGCGTGGCAAGGAGCAGTTGGAGGTGGATCTGTTGGTGCTGGCGACGGGTATGGTGTCGTCGGTGGATACGACCGATCCGAACAACCCCTCACCGGTTGGGCAGGTGGCTGAAGATGCCGCCAGGTATGTACTCAACCTGCAATATCGCCAGGGTCGGAGCATGCCGGAGCTGAAATGGGGCTTTCCCGACTCTCACTTTATCTGCTTCCCTTATGAGACCCGGCGTACCGGCATCTATGCGGCCGGTCCGGCGCGGCGGCCCATGGGCATCGCCGAGACGATCACGGATGCAACCGGTGCTGCCCTGAAGGCCATTCAGGTGGTGGAGTCGGTGGCGCGCGGGGCGGCGGTCCATCCCCGTTCCGGCGATCTCTCCTACCCCTCCTTCCGGGCCGAGGGGTGTACCCAGTGCAAGCGGTGTACGGAAGAGTGTCCCTTTGGTGCCATCAACGAGGATGAGAAGGGCAATCCGCTCTTCAACCCCACCCGTTGCCGTCGCTGCGGTACCTGCATGGGGGCCTGCCCACAGAAAATCATCTCGTTTGCCAACTACTCTGTCGACATGATCGGTTCCATGTTGAAAGAGGTGGAGGTGCCGGCCGAGGATGAGGAAAAACCGCGTATTTTGCTCTTTGCCTGCGTGAATGATGCCATTCCGGCCCTGGATATGGTGGGTCAAAATCGCAGCAAGTTGAGTCCCTATATCCGTATTATTCCTTTGCGCTGCATGGGCTCCATGAATCTGGTCTGGGTGGCGGACGCCATGTCCAGCGGTTTTGATGGGGTGCTGCTCATGGGGTGTCGGCATGGGGATGATTATCAATGCCATAACGTGCGGGGCTCCTCCTTGGCGGAGACCCGTTTAAGCAAGGTCTCGGAGACCTTGGATCGGTTGCAACTGGAGTCCGATCGGGTGAAAATGGTGGAGGTTAATATTATGGATGCGGATACGTTGCCACAGCTTATCAACGATTTTGCGGCCCAGATCGCGTCCTTGGCTCCCAACCCCTACAAGGAGTTTTAATCGATGGCGTACGACCTCTCGTTTGCCCGGGATGTATACAAAAATTCCGAAATGGGGCACTGGATTAAAATGTGCAAACAGTGTGGTGTTTGCGCAGGCTCCTGCCCGCTTGGACCGCACTGGGAATTTTCGCCCCGGCAGCTGTTTCAGATGGTGCGGGCTGGGAAAAAAGAGGAGGTGTTGAAAAGCCACTCCATGTGGATGTGCACCTCCTGTTATAACTGTATTGTGCGCTGTCCGAGGGGGTTGCCCATCACGCATATTGTGCATGGTTTGGCCCGTTATGCGTCGGTCAAAGGCTATGCAGACCCGGATCAGGTGACCAACCGTTTTGCCACCCGGATTTTCTGGACCAATATTGTCAGCACCGGTCGTGTGGGTGAGGCGATGTTGACCATGCGGCTCTATTTTGTCGATGGCATTGCGGCAGGGATCAAGCAGGGCTTGGAGATGAAAGATTCGGCGTTGGGCATGTTGAAGGCCAAACGGCTGAATCCGATTCCTTTGCGTGGTAAAATCAAGGGTTATGCCGGGTTTCAGGCGATGTTGACCAAGGCCCAGGAACTGGAAGAGAAGAGGGAGTCTGGCGTATGAAGGAGTATACTTTTTTCCCTGGGTGCAGTTCTGAAAAGAGTGCCTCTGCGGCCAACATGGAGCATTCCGTACAATCCATGTGCAAAATGTTGGGCATCCAACTGAATGAGATTGACGACTGGAACTGTTGCAGTGCCTCCATCGGTTATGCGGGGGGTGGGCAGTTGCCGCGTCTGGCGATGTCGGCCCGCAACTTTGCGTTGGCCAAACAGCAGCGGGGCAATACCGATCTGGTGGCCACCTGTGCGGCCTGTTGGTTGGCCATGCGGGAGACTGCCGAGCGGATGGAACACGAGCCGGAGGTCAAGGCGGATATCAATACGGCCCTGAAAGAGGCCAATCTCTCCTATGACGGGGGCATCAAAACCCGGCATCTGGTGGAGGTGTTGATTGAGGATGTGGGTTGGGATGTCCTGAAATCAAAGGTCAAGAAACCTTTGCAAGGCTTGAAGGTGGCGGGTTATGTGGGGTGTCAGACCAACCGGCCCTTCGGTATTGTGGGGGAGAGTTATGAAAATCCGCTCTACCTGGACAAGATGATTGAGGCCACGGGGGCGATTGCGGTCCCCTATCCCAAAAAGGTCTCCTGTTGTGGCGGGGCCTTGATGTTCACCGAGGTGGAAAAGTCTTGTGCGTTGGTACGTGACCTGCTGCAGTGTGCGGTGGATAACGGGGCGGAGGTGATTGTAACCCCGTGTCCCGTCTGTCAGCTGAATGTGGAGGTTTATCAAGGCAAGATCAACCAGATGTTTGGAACCCAATTCAACATTCCGGTGGTCTACTATTCGCAGTTGTTTGTCCTGGCCTGGGGGGGCAGTTGGGAAGAGGCTGCCCTGCATCAGCAGGTTGTTCCCGCCGATGCGTTGCGGCGGTTTGCCTGAGTCTGTTCATCTTGGCTGTTGGGGGGTGTGGCTGCCCCCCAACAGCTGTCTCACGCCTGATGTGGGCGGCGTTCAAATTTGCACCCGGTTTTTTGCCGTGGCAGCAAAAATCCTCGTTTTTTTCCTCTGTCTGACTTGAGATGCGGGCCAGTGTTGAGATCGGCGGCGATGGTTGTCGGCGGAGCGGGTATGGCCTGGATGCAGTGTGTCGGGGAGTCGCTTGTATAAATATTTTTTTACACAAGAGGGGCGAAGTGTAAAAAAATATTTTGGTTCCAACATGGTTTTTGCAGGAAAACCGCACAAAATACACATAAATATATTGTATATTTTTTGATTTTCCGTTTGTTTGTAAGGTTTTGTGCAAAACTGCCTGTGACAAAGTTCCTGTTGTCGGCTTTGGCCCATGGATTGCCTTATGTATGGTAAGGCAGGGGGGGTAAGCGACAGATTCAGGGAGAAGGACTATGGGAAGCTCACGAGGATTTTGGGTCTCGCCAATGATGGAGGCCGAGCAAAAGTTATGGGTGGCTGTTTTGGAGACGGCGTTGAATGATGCGCTGGCGGGTGACAACCCATCCCGCATGGAGACAGCCAGGCGTTGGTTTCGAGAGGGTGGTCAGAACTTTAAGCTAGTCTGCGACTTGGCCAACTTTGATGCCAGCTTTGTGCGCAAAAAAATATTGACCGTGATCGATCAGGAGAGTAACGCTTCTGCGAAGGGTCGCAAGCGCACCGAAAGAAGCCTTGAGGTTTCGTTGTCGGCGTAGTGCGGGGGAAAGCAGTCCCCGGGGGCTGGGCAGGCACCAACGATCGCTCAGACCCCTGGGCAGGGGTCTGCTTGCGATAGGGGCCTTCGCGGCTTTATCCGCCGGGCTCACTCGGTTTGGGCAGCCTGCTTGAGATCGTTCAGGCGGCTTTCCAGCTTGGAAATTTTTCTGGTACGCTTGGCTCCCTGCTTGAGGGATTTGATCTGGGCCTTGAGAGCCTCTTTTTGTGCCTTGTAGGCATCCTTGGCAGTATGTTTTTGCAACTGCAACTCTGCCAACTCCGTGGATGGGTCGATCGTATGTGTCATGACATGCTCCCTGTTGTCAGTCATTGGAATAGAGACAGGACGCAAGTTTAGCACTTTTTTGTTGCCCCATGACACAAAAAAATCGCGCCCCCCAGGGTGGCGGGCCTGTTTTCTCGTGCGGGCAATTTGACTGGTCTGAGCTGGAACCCTGCCCCCTCTTGCTGTGTCGGCAAAGGCACGCCGACTTCGGCGGGGAACCCTGTAGCGGGTAACGCACGCCAATACCAAAGCGAAGCGGGGGGGGGGCCGCCTTGCGAGGAGTCGAAAGGCGGCCCGGACACGCAATCAGATCGGTGTAACTTCCTCCGCTTGCAACCCTTTTTTTCCAGGGGCGACGCTGAACTCCACCCGCTGTCCCTCGGCCAGGGAGCGGAATCCCTCGCTCTTGATGTTGCTGTGATGGACGAAGACATCGTCGCCCTTTTCACGCTGAATGAACCCAAACCCTTTTTGATCATTGAACCATTTTACGGTTCCGGTTTCCCGGTCGGACATGACGATTTGCTCTCCTGAAATTGGAAGTGTACAGGACTCCAGCATGCCACAGAATGATCCTGGAAGATAGGAAATTCTGCGGATTGCAATTTTTTCTTGAGTTGTTCCTCTGGTTGCTGTTGTGCAACGTTGCAAACCTCTCTTATTTTCCAGATAATTGCGAGGCTTGGATGCGGGGTTGTTTTTTGTCCGGCAGGGTTGTGGGTGAGGTCTCTTCCTTGGGGGACTTCTGGTTGCGAACAGGCGAATCAAAGGAATATAGTATTGTTATTCAAGGATTTTTCTCATGGTATCACCTGCATAGATACCGGCTATCTGCGTCCTGGTTATGCGGCGGCTTATCTGCTGGTAGAGGCGGGGGAGGCTGTTTTTATTGAGACGGGTCCCGGCCGTGCGGTACCGCTTCTGTTGGAGGTTTTGGCTCAGAAGGGGCTGGCACCGGAGGCTGTGCGGGCTGTGATTGTCACCCATGTTCATTTGGACCATGCGGGTGGGGCGGCGGCTCTGTTGTCTCATCTGCCCCGGGCCCAGTTGTTGGTTCATCCGCGCGGATTGCCGCATCTGTTGGATCCCACCAAGTTGCAGGCCGGGGCGGAGGCTGTTTATGGTCAGGCGCAGTTTCAGCGGTTGATGGGCTCTCTGACTGCTGCGGATCCCCATCGTACCCGTGCGACCGGGGATCAGGAGTGTTTTGTGTTGCAGGGGCGTGTGTTGACCCTGTTGCACACCCCTGGCCATGCCTTGCATCATCAATGTGTTTGGGATGCGGCCAGTGGGGGGCTTTTTTCTGGTGATGCCTTTGGTCTCTCCTATCCCGTGTTGGCGCAGGGGGGGGAGCGATTGATCTTGCCGGCGACGACGCCAGTTCAATTTGATCTGGAGAGTTCTCATCAGAGTTTGGACCGTTTGGCCGCTTTATCGCCGCGGGAGCTTTATTTGACCCATTTTGGTCCAATCCCTTTTGAGGGTCGTTTGACGACACAGTTGCACCATTTATTGGAGCAATTTGCGGTTTTGGCGGAAAAACACCGGCATGAGTCGGGGGCAGAGGGGTTGACGGAGGCGTTGCAGCAGCTTTTGTGCAGCCGTTTTTCCGGCTCTGATGAGGCGGTGGTTGATCTTTGTCGTGACTGGTTGGCGATGGATTGTGCGCTCAATGCGCAAGGGCTGTTGGCGTGGCTCAGGCGGTTGGATCGAGATGGTTAGGAGTCTGTTACTTTTCTTTCTGTTGTTGCAACCGGCGGGACTTTTCAGCCGTTTGCGGGGGTATGATCTGTTTCGTTTGGCGTTGGTGTTGCAATTTTTCCGCTGGCAGTCCACTGCGTTGACCACCATGGTGACGCTTTATCAGGAGCGGAGTCCGATGTTGTTGCCGGTGCCTTTTGGGATTGACCCGGAGCGGTACCGTTTTATCGAAATTTTTCTTTATGGGCCGTACGGGATGGTGATCATGACCGGTATTGCCTATTTGGTATGGGTTCGGGGGGAGGCTTATGCGACGATCAGGCCGATGACCTTTCGGAAAACCTGGGAGTTGATCGGTTTATGTTTTTTTGCGCCGTGGGTACCCAGTTTGTTGTTGGATGCGTTGCTGGTCAAGATGGGTTTGGGGGGGCCGGCCATCATTATTCCCTGGCATGTGACCATTCTTGCCATTGAGGTGGTGTTGACCAGTGTAGGGTTGAATGCGGTTTTTGGTATTCCTCTGCCCAGGGCGGTATGGTTGGGGGGGGTGGCGGGGGCGGCCTTTCTGGTCTTTGCGGGTTTGCTGATTCGTTGATAACGGCGCGGCGTTTTCCTTGTTTTTTAATGATTGCAGGGGCCTGGGGACCGTCACGGTCCCCAGTGGGGTGCAGGGGGTGTGTCCGAGATGTTTTTGCATCCATATTGACCGAGAAGTGTCAATCCGGGGAATTGTCCGTTCGCCCGGTAGCCTGATCCCCTTGTTGAAGGGCGACCTGACTACAA
>PEAG01000102.1 GCA_002753505.1 Magnetococcales bacterium HCHbin5
AGGAACTGGAGAGACTGGCAATCGAGCGCGACCAATTTCATGGGGAGTGGAACTATCGGTTGATGCCAAGAGAACGCCCACCCGAATCATGAAATGTTCAACTTATTTTGGCTAGGATCCTAAGCCGGTCGAAGGTGCCGTTGCACTGCAGGGGTGGATCCATTTTGTACGCGGCGAGAATGAACAGGCTGTGCAGTCATTTGAACGGTTGATGGGGATGGTCAAAAGGGTGAATGACCGGCGGCGGATGATCCTGGGGGAGTTGAGTGGCTTGTTTTTGCTCCTTGCCCTGCTGAGAAGCGACAAACCGGAACATCGCGCCTGGTTGGCCGAGTTTCTGGTACAGTCTGCCAAAAAGCCGATGACTCCTCTCACGCCCATTTGTGCCTGTCTCGAGGCAGCACTGGCGGTGCAGCAGAACAAGATCAAACAGGCTCTGACATTGCTCAACTCAGGGGTGGATTGGATACCGGATTGGATCAACCCGGAAGAGATCAGATTGCGGCGGGCGGCACGGGAGACACGTTTGACAAAACTGTTCCGGGCGGTGGCCGGATTCTGGGCTGACATCGAGCAGGCACGCAAAGAAAAACACGCATTGCAGGATCTGTTCGACCAGGCCGAGCAGCATGGCCATCATTGGGCACTCATGGAGAGTGCGACACTCATGTCTGCCTTGGACCCGACTGCAACAGTCGTTGTCAATCTGGCCGGTATGATCCGAAAAGCCACTGGGATGTACAGTCTGCTTTCCATTGTTCCTTTGGAGGAGCCTTGGGAGCGAGCCTTGACCTCCCTGGTCCAGATGGGGACTCCTGACGAAGAGAAGGTCAAGAGCAATGGCAACAAGCGTCTGGTTTGGATGATCCAGATCGTGAACGGTGGCATGCGCAGTATCCAAGCACGGGAACAGCAGCGTTCTGCTCGGGGTGTTTGGACCAAAGGGCGTATGATCGGCATGAAACGGCTATTTCAGGATAACCAGGACCTGGATTTTTTGACGGACCAGGATCGGCAGATATGCTCCATCATTGCCAGTGAGAGTGGCTACTACACGGGGTATTTCTACGATTATTCCTGGTTTAAGGTCATGTTGGCGATGGTGGGGCACCCGTTGGTGTTCTGGGAGGATGCGCCCGATATCAACGTTGAGGTAGTGAGGGTTGAGCCGGAGTTGCTGGTAGAGGAGAAAGAGGGCCAAGTCAGCATCCGCTTTGCCGAGTCGGTGGAGAGGGAGGGGGTGATTGCCATCCAGGAGACGCCGACCCGTTGCAAGCTGGTGGAAATCACTGCCGCCCACAAACGGATTGCTGAAATATTGGGGAACAAGGGATTGCAGGTACCCGTCGAGGCCAAGGCGCGGGTGATGCGGGCCATGCAGGCGGTCTCACCGCTGGTGACGATCCATTCCGGTATCGGCGGCAGCATGGCCAATATGGAGGAGATCCCGGCGGACGCTACCCCCCACGTTCACCTGTTGCCCCATGGGGATGGGCTCAAGGTGAATCTGCGGGTTCGCCCTTTTTCCGGGGATGGACCCTATTTCCAGCCCGGCAAAGGGGGCAGCACAATTATCGCCGAGGTCGCCGGCAAACGGGTGCAGACCAACCGGAATTTGTTGGATGAGAGTCAGAAGGCCACTGCTGTTGTGATGGCCTCTGCTGTCCTGCCTGTCGAGGAGGAGCAGAACGAATGGGTCTTGGATGATCCGGAACAGTGCCTGGAACTGCTTGTCAATTTGCAGACAGTGGCAGAGCAGGTGGTCGTGGCATGGCCCGAGGGGGAGAAGATGCGGGTTGGCCGCCCGGTAGCCATGGACAGCATGCGGGTGCAGATTCAACGGGAGCGGGACTGGTTTTCGGTGACCGGTGAGTTGCATGTGGACGAGTCGCTGGTCATGGGGATGACGCAGTTGTTGGATCTGGTGCGGGGTAGGGAGAGCCGTTTTGTGCCATTGGGAGATGGCAAGTTTCTGGCTCTGACGGAGACGTTTCGCAAGCGTTTGGCAGAGCTTGACTCTTTTTCCGAGAAGATTGCCAAGGGGCGACGATTTCACCCACTGGCTGGCACGGTGTTTCGGGAGTTGTTCACCGATGCGGGTATGGTGAGAGCTGACCGGCACTGGAAGGCTCATCTCAAGAAGATTGACCAGGCCCAGGGCATGGACCCGGTACTGCCCTCCACATTGCGGGCAGAGTTTCGGGATTATCAAGTCACCGGTTTTCGCTGGTTGGCCCGTCTGGCCGCTTGGGGTGTTGGGGCCTGTCTGGCGGACGACATGGGGCTGGGGAAGACGATCCAGACTCTGGCACTCTTGCTGTATCGGGCACAGGAGGGGCCGTCTCTGGTGGTGGCACCCACCTCTGTCGGATTGAACTGGCTGGGGGAGCTTGACCGTTTTGCCCCCACCCTGAACGGCATTGTATTCGGTGCCGGTCAGAGACAGCAGACTCTGGAGACATTGAAACCGTTCGATGTGGTGATTTGCAGCTATGGCCTGTTGCAACAGGAAGCCGAGATGCTGGCAGCAGTACATTGGAATGTTATCGTGCTGGACGAGGCCCAGGCCATCAAAAACCGGCTGACCAAACGGTCCCAGGCGGCCATGGCTTTGCAGGGTGCATTTCGGGTGGCCACCACCGGCACGCCGGTGGAAAACCATCTGGGCGAGTTGTGGAACCTGTTCCAGTTTCTCAATCCTGGCCTGCTGGGTTCACTGGAGGTGTTCAATGAGCGGTTTGCTGCCCCCATCGAACGCCAGGGAGACAAGGGTGCCCAGAAACGACTGCGGAAGTTGATCCAGCCCTTTTTGTTGCGGCGAACCAAGAGCCAAGTACTGGAGGAGTTACCGTCCCGGACCGAGATTGTCTTGCATGTGGAGTTGAGCGAGGAAGAGATGGCTTTCTACGAGACGCTCCGGCGCAAGGCCATCGAAAATATCGAGAGCCTGGATGGACCCGCCGAGCAGAAGCGGTTCCAAATACTGGCCGAGCTGATGCGTCTGCGTCGGGCTTGTTGCAACAGTCGTCTGGTTCTGCCGGAGAGCCCCATCGAAAGTACCAAGCTGGCTGTTTTCTGGGAGGTGGTGGAGGAGTTGCTGGAAAACCGGCACAAGGCGTTGGTGTTCAGCCAATTTGTAGACCATCTCTCCATCATCCGGGCATTATTGGACGAAAAACAGATCGCCTATCAATACCTGGATGGGAGTACCCCCGCCAAGGAGCGGCAACGCCGTGTCGATGCCTTCCAGGCCGGAGAGGGTGATCTGTTCTTGATCAGCCTGAGAGCGGGCGGGATGGGGATCAACCTGACAGCGGCGGATTATGTGATCCACATGGATCCCTGGTGGAACCCGGCGGTGGAGGACCAGGCATCGGACCGTGCCCACCGCATTGGCCAGTTGCGACCGGTGACGATCTACCGGTTGGTTACCAAAGAGACCATCGAGGAAAAAATTGTGGACCTGCACCGGCACAAACGGGATCTGGCCGACGGCCTGCTGGAAGGCGGCGAGATGAGCGGTAAACTGTCTGTGGATGACCTGCTGAACATGATCCGTGGGCGGGAGTGATGCTGGGAGATGCGCTGTTTGTCATCCCAGAGCGGGATTGTGAAAGGGTAAACAAGGTGGACACCTCCAGGAAGATTGTTCACATTGACATGGATGCCTTCTTTGCTTCCGTGGAACAGCGGGACAATCCAGAATATTGTGGGTTGCCCTTGGTGGTGGGGGGCAACTGTGCTCGTGGGGTGGTGGCAGCAGCCAGTTATGAGGCGAGGCAGTTTGGCATTCGTTCGGCTATGGCCATGCAAAAGGCTCTGGCAAAATGCCCATCATTGGTGGTTCTTCCCCCGCGCATGGAGACTTACAAGGCGGTATCCCTGCAAATTCGGGAGATCTTCCAAGAGTACACGGACCTTGTGGAGCTGCTTTCATTGGATGAGGCGTTTCTGGATGTCACCCACAACAAAAAAGCCATCCCGTCGGCATCTTGGGTCGCTCAGCAAATTCGTGCCACCATCCATGAACGTACAGGTTTGACTGCTTCTGCAGGGGTGTCCTTCAATAAATTCCTGGCAAAGGTGGCGTCAGGGATGAACAAACCCAACGGCTTCACGCTGATTTCGCCAGAGCAGGCACCGGACTTCATCGCGGTCTTGCCAATTGAGAAATTCTTCGGGGTGGGGAAGGCAACAGCGGACAAGATGCATCGCATGGGGATTGCCACTGGGGCTGATCTGTTGAGGTACTCTTTGGAGGAGCTTGAGTCTGCTTTTGGCAAGGCGGGGCGCACCTATTTTCATATTGCCCGTAACAACGACCTGCGTCCCGTCAATCCAGACCGTGAGCGGCACTCCGTGGGCACCGAAGACACCTTTGAGCAGGATGTGCGGGACAGACGGGAGATATCGAACCGTATGGCAGCTATCGCCCACGAGGTGGTACGGCGCATGGAAAGGAGCCAGTTTGTCGGCAGAACTCTCACATTGAAGGTCAAATTTGCTGACTTCCGACAGATTACGCGCAGCCGGACCATGGATTACCCCATCCGGGAGGTTGACGATATTGTGGCCATAGCTCAGCAGATGTTTGCCGGTGTGACTATTCCCCCGAAGGGTGTTCGGTTGGTAGGGATGACCGTCTCCAACGTCTGTCGGCCAGGATGGACGGGCTGGCGACAGCCCATGCTCCCGTTTTTTTCCGAGTGTGAACCTTGGACGAACACGTGATTTATGATGTGTGTCTGGCCCACAGAACAGACGACAGTGTGCGCTTTTTTCTGGCATTGATGCAAACGCAGGATGCCAGTGGCGAGGATGGTGGCGATCTCGTTGTAGCATTGGTCAGGGGGCATTTGGTTGCTGCTGCCGACAGCACGATTTTGCAGGAAAATCTTGTCGGACCGTCAACCCCAGGCTATCCTTCGAGATGTGTGGGCAAGGGGTGGCACGGGGACGCGATGTCGGCAGTTTGCTCAAGCAGAAAGGGACAGAGTGAAGGCCGTACAACTATGCAGAATGTGGTGCCGATGAGAGAAACGGTGGCAAGCTGAAACCGTTAGAAGGAGAATTGATTGTGTATAAAATAAAGAATAAAAATGACAACAGGAAGTATAAGCGTGGAATCAGCAATACACAGCAAGAAAGGAACAAACTGTATCACTACACCGTGTTTCAATGGTACGGACAAATCGTTCTCGACGGGTACATTAGACCCGCATATGAACATATTCCAGACAATGAACGTAAAGTCGTTTGGCTCTCAATGAACCCCGTATGGGAAGAAACCGCAAACAAAAACATGTATGAGAATGGTAGACTTATTGAGTTGGACAAGAAAGGCACACATGCCTTTGGCGGTGGATTGGTGAGAATCGAGGTTCCCTTTGACGGAACAGTTGGTTGGGATGAGTTCTTGAGAACGAGTGGAATAGAAAAACAGAGAGCAGATGGGCTTGTGCGATCTGCAAAGAAAAAGGGTTCAATGCCGTCAGATTGGAGGGTTAGTTTTGAGCCTATTTATATGAAAGACTGGATTTGTATCGAGTTTATGGATTGGGATGCACAAAGATGGGTTCCTTATGACGATCTGTAATTGTCTCGAACAACCATCGGGCAGGAATGTTGTGCTGTTGCGAGCTGATACTGTTAATCTCACACGAATGAAGGAACAATCATGAACAGACCACCACATGGATGCGATATTTACTGGCCAGAGTCCGAATTTATCCCAATTGACTTGATTATGGAACATTGGTGCAGTAATGATCCGAATTGTGTTAAGGCTAAAAACTTTGCCTTGATGGGGGCTTGTGATCGAGGAGAAATCGCGTATATGCGGTCAGATGGAAGGGATTTTGGCGAAACGGTGCGAGAACTCTTTGAGCAAAGGCGTATGAGCCTGTTAATGATCCATCGGGCAAGTTTCATGGCATGGGCAGCCAAGTTCCCGGACTGGAACACTGGCTTTATGCCAAGAGAGACGGAAACGCAATTTCGTGATAGAGCTGCACAAATGGCGGTTACAATGCTTGGCAAGCATCTTTGTGCAAGTGGAAAGAATTCTGATTTGAACGTGGTTGTCAACACGCTTCTTGAAAGGCCGGAGTGGCAGGGAGCGTTTACAGCACAGAGGTTGCTGCGGGTTGTCAAAAAAAATTGGTGAGCACCCTGCTCTGAACTGTCGGCACGCCGATCCGCGCCGATTCCTGAAAAAAAACACAGATAATTCAATAACAAGCATGTTCGGCGCGCCGAATTCGCTTCTTTCACAATCATTGCGTTGTATGGTTTCCTATCGGCATGTTTTCACCGCAACCGAAGGAAACCTGCCATGCCTGAACAAACCCCGATTGACCACATTTTGAGCAAAAAAACAGTCATCCAGATGACCAGTGTGCCACGCGGCACATTGGATCACTGGATTTCAAAAGGACAGTTCCCCCCGCCTGTCGCTTTGGGACCGTGCCGAGTAGGGTGGCGTGCGTCCACTATTCAGGCGTGGATTGACAGCAGACCGATAGCCAACCGGGTTTTACCGACCACTGCAAAAGCCCCTGGCGCAGACACGATCCAGGGCATCCCAGAACCTGTCGTTCGCCGCCGTGGTCGCCCATCAAAAGTATCCGTTACCGCCGGCCAACAAGGGCAGGAGTAGGGAGCGGAGATGGCCACTCATCCAGTCAATGGGGGCAATCCGACGCCGGGTTGCGTGGAACAGCAACCAAATGATTCTTATTTTGATTTTAATAATGCCGGGCAGCAGAGGCAATGGGTGGTTGGCACCAGAAAACAGGCTTTTTCCGATACTGATCGCTTGCGGGACCGGTTGCAGGGCAATTGGTTGTCTGCTCTGAGACGGGTATCCCCTGTCCTCGGTTTGGCGATTGATCGGCTTGGCAAGCACGTACCCTGCCCGCGACACGGCGGCACAGACGGATTCCGTATGTTCCCTGACGCAGACGCGACCGGGGGAGCACTGTGCAACTCATGTGGATCCTTTCCTGACGGTTTCTCTTTGGTCCGGTGGGTCAATGGATGGGATTTTCCAACAGCAAAACAGGCTTTGGCGGACGCGATTGGTTTTGATCTTTCCTGGAAGGAGTTTTCCCCGGCACCATGCATCGCACCCCGTATCGAAAAGACAGGGGGTTCAACCTGGTCACAGGATACCGAGCAAGTGTGGAGGCGTCTCAAGGCAATTGCACAGAGGGTGGTGCCGTTGGACCACCCAACCGCTGAAACCGCACGTCGCTATCTGTTCAACCGGGGGTTGGTCGACATCATGAGAGACCTGCCTGACCCGGCTGTTTTCGGGTTTCACCCGGATCTTGATTACCGGTACAAACAAAATGTCGTCATGGTATTTCCCGGACTGGTGGCGCGGGTACAGTCGTCGAACGATCAGACCGTGTGCCTGCACCGCACCTATCTTTCAGAGGAGGGCACCAAGGCCAGCGTACCTGAAGTAAAAAAACTCACGTCTCCGATCTACCAAGGTGCGGTTAGTGGGGCCGCCATCCGACTCTACCCGGCCGGGGAGGTGCTATCCATTGCCGAAGGAATCGAGAGCTGTTTTGCCGTTCGGTTGGGCACATTGCAACCCGTCTGGAGCACAATCAGTGCCGGAGGCATGGAAACACTGCAACTGCCCACCGAGATCCGTACCGTCAACATCTGGTGTGACCTTGACCGTTCCGGGGCAGGTCAGAGAGCCGCTGAGTCTCTTGCCCGTCGTCTGACCCTGGAGGGGCGCGTTGTGCGCATCATGACCCCACCAGGACCGATCCAAAACGAATGCAAGGGATTAGATTGGCTGGACATCTGGAATCGTGAACGGAGGACATCATGAGCATATTTTCTGATGCAATGGGTACCGACCCATATCAACCGCAGGCAGAACCACCGGACGAATGGGCGAACATAACCCAATCAGGAATGGACGACAAGCCAAGTTCCTTCCCGGTGGATTGCCTGCCCACCACATTGCTGTACGCTGCAACGGAGGTTGCCAGATTCACAAAAACTGACATTGCATCCCCTGCGGTGGTTGGATTAGCCGTTGCCGCGACAGCGATTGGCAAGAAAGCTCGGGTCGAAGAAAGGGAGGGATTGTACCACAATCCAGCACTATTCATTGTTCCCGTTGCCGAGACTGGTGAACGAAAAACGCCTGTTTTCAAAGCAATAACAGCCCCACTTGAACATTGGGCTGAAAACCAAATGGGTGCCTACAATTACGAGGTTGCAAAAGTTCAGGCGGAAAACTCCGTTGCTGATTCTCTTCTGGCCGGGATGAAAAGGCAGGCAGCCAAAGCGACGGATGAGGAAAAACGTGCAGCATTGGTCCGTCGCATGACTGAAGAAACAGCCAGAAAAAAGCCCGTTCCGCCATCACCACGACGGTTCACAAGCGACTGTACAGAGGAAAAACTTTTCCAAAAAATGTACGAGCATGGCGGCGAGTTTGCCGTTTTATCCGGTGAGGGCAGGCCGGTGTTTGATGCCATCTTGGGCAGGTATTCGGGCGGCAATCGGACTGGGGACGGTCTTTATCTGGCTGGTATTTCTGGTGACACAATCTCCAGGGACCGGGTTGGCAACGCCTTGACTGGATCTGAGGATCTGGCCATTACCAACCCATGTCTGAATGTCTGTGTCATGATCCAGCCAGATAAATTCCAAGAAGTTCTACAACATCCTGCACTTCGTGAAAGTGGACTGGTTGCCAGGATCTTGCCGGTTAAACCCGCATCTTTAATTGGGAGACGGTTTGAGGAACCGAACGAGGCCGGATTGAGTGAATCCACAATGGCAGGATTTTACAACACGATCAACGAGTTTCTGAACACGCGAAGGTCGATTGACTACATGACCGGACACAGAAAACCCCATCTCGCCAAGTTGGGACCAGATGCAAAAGAAGCCCGACGGCAGTGGTACAACATTCTTGAGCGCGAGATGGGAGAAAACGGAGAACTGGCACAATGCAGGGATATTGCAGCAAAAGCCGTCACCCAGGCGGTGAAAATTGCTCTTGTCATACACCTGCTGGAACACCCTGACTATTTGCTGGCTGACCAGTCAGAAATATCTTTGACGACATGGAAGTCTGCGCAATCTCTTGCTGAATTCTTCCTGGAAACTGCAATCCGGTTCCGGGACAACGTTCGGGCAAGTGAATCAGACGCGCAACGATTGACTGAGTGGTTATGGAAAACCAAGCGGCAGACAGTCACAATCCGGGCTGTTCTTGGGTCCGGACCGCGGCCACGGATGCGCTACTCCAACGAGGTAGGACCAGTGCTTGACGAGATGTGCGAACGCGGGATTTTGCGCAGACATCCAGTCAAAGACGAGTGGACAGTCAACCCCAAGCTGTTTGGTTTGACTGCTTCCACGCTTCCACGCTTCCACCCATAACATAATAAAGGGAGATATTCATGTTTGCTATAGGAAGCGTGGAAGCAGTGGCAGCAGTGGAAGCACCGATGGCAAAAAGGTTTCGGTTTAAAACGGCTGACAGCATCCTTCCTGGCGGGGAAGCACTGCCAACAAACTCGGCGGCACCGGTTCCAGCAACATCCCTGGCACCGGCAAATGGTGCGGGCAACCCCCCATCTGCACCACCGGCAGCATCGACGACTGCACCAGTAGCAACCACAGCACCGAACCCGATAATTCCTTCTCTGGATGGCTTACAAGCCATCCATGGCGCGCCAGACAGGAACGGGCTACCCAGGGCATGGGTTGAAGGTCTGGCACAACTTCAGGCTATGTCGAGGCTGGATGATATCCCCCCGCATTGTTGGCATGCCATCCAAACGACGGCGGTCACGCTCGAGTCGAAAGGGTGGGCGGTCAAGGCCGCTTCATCAGGGTGGACGACTGAGCAGGTGTTTGGGATCCACCGGTCTGCACCCCTCAATCGGTTTGACTTCATGGGCCTGTTACTGGCCCTGGCGGATGGCTCGGACTTGACGGGCATCACCCCGGATGTGGCGCACTTCTCTGGCGGGCAACGGATGCGATGCGAATTTGTTTTCACCCACGAGCAATGTTTGTTATGGGAATTAAACACTCAAACCGACATGGAGAATTAAAATGGAAAATGATGTCGATGCTGAAATTGCAAAAATAAAACTTGGAATGAAAATAGACGAAGATGCGAGAAATGCGCTGAAAGAAGTTTATGAAGAAGCAAGAATATTGCCAGCATGGTTTGTACCTCGAATGATGACAGACAATTGGTTTTTCGGGTTGCTGATGGTGTCTGGCATCACAATTGGGGTTGAACGGATTGAAAAGTTGCGAAGGGACGCTGCCGGAAACATTTGGCTGGATGTTATTTTGTTAGACAGGCTTATGTCGCACATGGCAGTTCCATATAAATCTACTAAAACCTTCTTTGTCGCGCCAACAAGCAGGACGACAGCCAGCATAAATGCCAGTCACGTCATGGCCGTATTTGAACTGGCGGATACGTGACGCGACACCTCTGGTCAGTGGTATTGTGAGCAACACCGGCCTGGGGTGGCCGGAAAGGAGGCTGATGAATGAGTTGAAAATGGATGGCGACAGCGTCGCTGACGGAAAACGGACAGATGTAGCGGATCTCCTGGAATGGCCAGGTAAGAAAGACAAATGAGGAGAGTTTATATGCCGAGCAAATATTTGGATCAGACGGTCAAGGTGATGAGGAATGCCGTGCTGGAAGCGGGTCGGGTAGCAACCAGGGCGAATGAGCAGGAAAGCAACCTGCTGGCTACAGTGACGGTGCCTGATCAAGGTGAGAAGCATGGTGTGGATGCGCAGGTGCATATGGTTTGGGAAAATGCCGTCCAGAAAGTTTTGTTGGCATTCGACGACATGCATACCAATCTGCACGCGATTGATATTGTCTCTGACCCTTTTGGGGATCGGGAGAATCGTCGGGCGGGCAATCGTCCACCATGGGCAACCATGGATGGAGAAGATACCGCATCGCCGCAACCGATCGATGACGAGGCTGATGATATTGATGATGAACTCTTTCAAGCGATCGAGGAGGCAGAAGAGTTGGAAAGATCCCAAAAAGCGAAAAAGGTGCTGGAAAATTTCATCAGAAACCTGGAAGGGGTGGCTGGTGGCGGTGGGCGCAGCAAGGATGCGATCAAGGCACTCATGCAGGAGTGTGAACAGGGCTTTGGTGCCTCTGGCTGGCATGCTGACCCCATGAAATTTGGATTGCTTGTCGGTGCATTGGTCTCCTCAGGGGGCAAGCTGATTTCCTACGACGACGCCAGCATGGATTTTGACTATGAAGGGGAGCGCATTGTGTTTTCATTTGACATGCAGGTTGATTACTGCGTGGGGGGTGGGCATTCCGACTCCGGTTATGGGCCAGACTGTGGGACAAGTGATGGCACGCAACAGTACATGACCGCTGCGGCGTTTTGCGAACGGGAGGGACTGCATGCCACTCCAGAGTTTGTCAGAAAGCTGGACATGCTGGCGGCGGAAAAATGCAAAGAACGGGGTATCCCCATCGTCGTGGTCCAGTCACTGCGCTGAGCCAATTATTACGGGAACGGGTGACGGCGTCATGCTTTCCAGGGCTTTGCCGTCACCCTGACCATGCAACCGAATGGAGGTAGACATACATGGCTGTAGCAACTTTGCCCCAAAATTGGTCAGATGGGAATGGATCAGTTGAAAACAGGTGGACTCCCAAGATGGTTTCTGCCAGGATGGAAGAGGCAGTCAGAACCCTGCGGACGTTGCGCGTCAGCGGGTTGAAACCCAGGGGCTACGTCAGCAGTTGGCCGGAGATGGTGATTGACCTTGCCGACGCATCGGGACAGGATGAGGTGAAACTCCGGCTTGACCCTCCAACTCCAGAGGCCATCACTCGGATGGACGAGGCACTGCAGTGGCTGTGCTGGTTAGAGTGTCAATAGCCGCCCAAAATGTACCAGGCATGTTCACCCAAAGTGTACCACCCCGACGACCAATTTTGCCCGGCTCTGATCTGACTTTTTGATCGTCGGGATGTTCACCCAAAGTGTACCA
>PEAG01000103.1 GCA_002753505.1 Magnetococcales bacterium HCHbin5
AGTGCCCCTGCGGGGCGTTTTGGGCGCGCTGCGCCCATTTGCTGCGCAAATGGGCTTCTGGGAAAGCGCGCCCGTACATGCAGGGGCTTTGCCCCTGCACCCCACCGGGGACCGTGACGGTCCCCGGACCCCTGCAATCGTTTAAAAAGATTAACAAAAGCATGGGTATAATGCAGGGGCTTTGCCCCTGCACCCCACCGGGGACCGTGACGGTCCCCGGACCCCTGCAATTGTTTAAAAGATTAACAAGGGGAGATCATCTCCCCTGGACCCCATAATACTTTGGCTTTGTCGGCCTACTCTCCAGGGGGTAACAATGATGGATCAGAACCGCCCAACCACCGTCAACCTCCCCATCGCCGGCATGTCCTGCGGCTCCTGCTCCGCCCGCCTGCAACGCCTGCTGTCACAACAGGAAGGGATCAGCCAGGCCAACGTCAACCTGGCCACCGCCCAGGCCAACCTCACCACCGAACTGCCACTGCCCACCCTGATACAATTGGTGGAAAGTGCAGGGTTTAGCGTCCCCACCGAACAGGTGAGCTTTACCATTCGGGGCCTGAGCTGCGCCTCCTGCGTCCGCCGGGCCGAAACCGCCCTCACCCAGCTGAACGGCATCCAAAAGGCAGAGGTCAACCTGGCCAACAGCACGGCACATATCGAATATATCCCTGAAAATGTCGATTTTGATCAAATGCGCCAGGCGGTGCAAAAACTGGGATTTGAACTGCTCCCCACCGGCTCCGAAAACTCGCCGGAAGATCGGGCCGAACAGGAACGCCAACAACACTATGCGGATCTGAAACGCCGCCTCGGCGTTGGAGCCCTCCTGCTGACGGCCGTGCTGCTGCTGGACCACGGAGCCATGGTCGGCATGAACCACTGGTTGGCCCTCTCCACCCAAACCAACCACCTGCTCCAGGCCCTGCTGACCACCCCGCTGCAATTTTGGGTCGGCTGGTATTTTCACCGCAGCAGCCTGACCCTGCTGCGCCACGGGGCAACCAATATGCACACCCTGGTCACGGTGGGCACCTTCAGTGCCTACCTCTACTCCCTGTTGGTGGTGGTGAGGCCGGAGCTGTTGCAAACGGCGGGGTTGGAACCTGCCGTCTATTTTGAAACCGCCGGTGCCATCATTGTCCTGATCCTGCTGGGTCGACTGCTGGAGGCCCGCGCCAAAGGCAACACCTCCCAGGCCATTCGACGCCTGATTGGACAGGTGCCCAAAACGGCACGACGGCTCCAGGGCACGGAGGAGCAGGAGGTTCCCCTCGCCCAACTGCTGCCCGGCGACCGGGTGGTGGTCCGACCCGGTGAAACAATACCGGTGGATGGCCTGGTGCTGGAGGGGCTCTCCAGCGTAGACGAATCCATGATCACCGGCGAGTCGCTGCCGGTCAGCCGGGGGGTGGGGGAAAAGGTGATTGGCGGCACCCTGAACGGTCAGGGTGCCCTGCTCTGTCGGGCCACCCGGGTGGGGCAGGATACTGTTTTGGCGCAGATTATTGCGCTGGTGCGGCAGGCTCAGGGGGCCAAGCCCCCTATTGCCCATCTGGCCGACCGGATTGCGGCCATCTTTGTTCCGGTGGTCTTTTTGCTGGCGGCCATCACCTTTGGGGCCTGGTGGCTGTTCGGACCGGAACCGGCCCTCACCCGTGGGCTGCTCAGTGGGGTGGCGGTGTTGATCATCGCCTGCCCTTGTGCCCTGGGACTGGCAACCCCCACCTCCATCCTGGTGGGTACCGGCCGAGGGGCGGAACAGGGCATATTGATCCGCAGCAGTGCCGCCCTGGAGACCGCCCACCAGTTGGACTGGGTGGTATTTGACAAAACCGGCACCTTGACGGCGGGCAAGCCGGTATTGACCGACTGGAGCGGGACAGCTGCCGATCTGGCCCTGGTGGCGGCAGCGGAACAGGGATCGGAACATCCCCTGGCCCAGGCTGTGGTCCGCCATGCCAGGCAGCAGAAACTCGCCCTGCCAAAACCGGCATTTTTTGAGGCACTGCCCGGCCAGGGGGTGCGAGCCCATATTGGAACCCAGGAGGTGCTGGTGGGCAGCCGCCGCCTGCTGACGACGGCCGGGGTGGATATTGCACCGCTGACAGCGGCGTTGGAGCCGCTGGAGGCGGCGGGCAAGACCGCCATTCTGGCGGCGGTGGCGGGCAGGGCGGCGGGGGTCATCGGCATTGCGGACACCGTCCGGCCCGGCAGTCGGGAGGCGGTGGCGGCCTTGCAGCGGGCCGGGCTGGAGGTGGCGTTGCTGACCGGAGACAACCAGCGCACCGCCCAGGCCATTGCCCGGCAGTTGGCCATTGTGCATGTGCTGGCCGAGGTGTTGCCGGGTGAAAAGGCGGCGGAAATTGCCCGCTTGCAGGCGATGGGCCACCGGGTGGCCATGGTGGGGGATGGCATCAATGATGCCCCCGCATTGGCGCGGGCGGATGTGGGGATCGCCATGGGGGGTGGCACCGATGTGGCGATGGAGGCGGCGGATATCACCCTGATGCACAGCGATCCCCAGGGGGTGGTGGCGGCCATTCAGCTCTCACGGGCCACCATGACCAACATTCGCCAAAATTTGTTCTGGGCCTTTGCCTACAATGTACTGTTGATCCCCCTGGCGGCCGGGGTATGGTATCCCCTGTTCGGGATTCAACTCTCCCCCGTCTTCGCCGCCGCTGCCATGGGTTTGTCCAGCGTGACCGTCGTCAGCAATGCGTTAAGATTGCGCCGGTTCCGACCGCAGGTGTGACAGTAGTTCCGTCCAACACACATGCATGAGCGATCTCCCTCTAAACAATTGCAGGGGTCCGGGGAACTAAAGGTTTAAGGGGGGCTATGTTTCGATCTCCAGCTCCGGCACCATGGCCCGGATCTGCGCCAGCGATAACGCCCCCTCTCGCAACAAAGATACCCGCTCATCATCAAGCCGCAACACCGTCGAAGGACGCGCCTGGGCCGACACTTCACCCGCCAATATCACCGCAACGCCATCACCCCACTGCCGGGCAACCGCCGCCGCCGACAGAGCCGGAGGCTGGCCGGCAAGATTGGCACTGGTGGAGACCAATACCCCGCGCCAACACCCCAACAACGCCGCAACCAACGGCGAAGAGGAGTGACGTACCGCCACAAAACCACTCCCCCCCGTGATCTCCACCGGCAACTCTGGCCGGGCCGGCAAAGCCAGCGTAAGAGGCCCGGGCCAAAAACAGGCCATCAGCCGCTGCGCCAACAAGGAGGGAGGCCGACTGAGCCGCTCCAACCAACCCGAATCAGGAATCAACAAGATAAATCCCTTGCTGACCTGTCGCCCCTTCAACTGCAAAAGACTCTGCACGGCCGCAGCGTGAAACGGGTCCACCGCCAGACCGAAAAGGGTCTCAGTCGGGTGGGCAATCACCTGGCCAGCCGCCAGGGCACGGCAAACACGCTGTAAAGAGTCATCACTGCAGGGGAGTGGAGCCGTCTTCATTTTATCCTGTCAACGCTTTGAAATAAATAGAATAATATCGGATGATTTCCGCAAACTTCCCGGCCCGCAGCCCGCAGCCTGCGGCCCCGAAAATGGGATGACAACGGATTTGCACCGCTTGGCCAAACAAGGACCGTTGAACCTTGGCAACAACTGTGCTAAATCTTTCCCTGCGGTCTCGTAGGCGGATCCGTGCGGTCAGCTGGCGTTGCCCGACGTTGCGCGCACAACACAGTAACCCCGCCAGCCGGATTGCGCAACAAACACATGTCGTCGCGGGCTTTCCTGTACCGCGTCATCAAACAAAAAGTCTATGCCGGGCAAACATTTTGTGACGGGAGGAATCGAAAGCCGTGCATGAAAGTACCCTAGCCAAACGTTATGCCACCGCCCTGGCGGAGTTGGCAGTGGAACAAAATCTTCTGGAAGCCGTTGGCAGTGACCTGAATGGATTTTTGGAACTGTTTCGTTCTACCCCCGCTTTGCGGTTTTTATTGACCAGTCCGACGGCGGAGCGCAAGGATCAACACGCCGCGCTGGCCATCTTTCTGGAACGGGCAGCTCCGGCCCACGTAACCAGCAGCTTTTTGAAATTGCTGATTGATAAACGCCGAATGACCTTGCTTGAATCCATCGTCGCCGCTTATAACGGTGACATGGATAGCCGGGCCGGGCGGCTGGCGGTGGATGTGCGCGTTTTGATGCCCTTGAGCGGCGTTACCGCCGACCGGATGCGTGCAACCCTTGCGGAGGCAACGGGCAAGGAGATCCAGTTGAACATAACCACAGACCCCGGCATTTTGGGTGGCATGGTGGTTACCATGGGCAGTGTGATGATAGACTATTCGGTTCGAAATCATTTAAATCGTTTAAAAGCCAGCATGAGAGGGTAGCCCGATGCAGATCAGCGTCGCCGAAATCAGCGGAATAATCAAAAAGCAGATCGCCGGCTATGGCCAGGAGGCTGAGATCTCCGAGGTGGGTGAGGTCATCGCCGTCGGCGATGGTATCGCTCGCGCCTATGGCCTGGACAAGGTGATGGCCGGTGAACTGGTGCTGTTTGCAGACGGCACCCAGGGCATGGCCCTCAACCTGGAGGAGGACAACGTCGGTATCGTGGTCTTCGGCTCCGATGTGGGGGTCAAGGAGGGAACCACTGTCAAACGCACCGGGCGCATCGTTGATGTGCCGGTAGGCAAGGCCATGCTGGGGCGGGTGGTGGACGCCCTGGGGGCCCCCATCGACGGCAAAGGGCCGATTGAGACCAGCGAGCGCAGCATTGTGGAAAAGATTGCGCCCGGTATCATCACCCGCAAATCGGTGCATGAGCCCCTCTATACCGGATTGAAGGCACTGGATGCCCTGGTGCCGATCGGTCGGGGTCAGCGTGAGTTGATCATCGGCGACCGCCAGACCGGCAAGACGGCAGTGGCAGTGGATACCATCATCAACCAGAAACGGACCCACGAGACCGACAAGCCGGTCTACTGTGTCTACGTCGCCATCGGCCAGAAACGTTCCACCGTCGCCCAGGTGGTGAAGGTGCTGGAGAGCCATGGTGCCATGGCCTATACCACGGTGGTGGCGGCCACGGCCTCCGAACCGGCCCCGATGCAGTTTTTGGCCCCCTACTCCGGTTGTGCCATGGGGGAATATTTCCGCGACAACGGCATGCACGCCCTGATCATCTACGACGATCTGTCCAAGCAGGCGGTGGCCTATCGGCAGATGTCGCTGATTTTGCGTCGCCCTCCGGGCCGCGAAGCCTATCCGGGGGATGTCTTCTATCTCCATTCGCGTCTGCTGGAGCGGGCGGCTAAGCTGAATGAGTCCCAAGGTGGAGGCTCGCTGACTGCGCTGCCGATCATTGAGACTCAGGGCGGCGATGTGTCGGCCTATATTCCCACCAACGTGATCTCCATTACCGATGGCCAGATCTTTTTGGAGTCGGACCTGTTCTACTCCGGTATGCGGCCAGCCATTTCGGTCGGTCTGTCGGTCTCCCGGGTGGGGGGCTCGGCCCAGGTGAAGGCGACCAAACAGGTGGCCGGTTCGTTGCGGTTGGACTTGGCCCAGTTCCGCGAAATGGCGGCCTTTGCCCAGTTTGGCTCCGACCTGGACGCCTCGACCCTCAAGCTGATCCATCGGGGTGAGCGGTTGATGGAGCTGTTGAAACAGAAGCAGTATCAGCCCCTCTCCATGGAAGAGCAGGTGGTCGTGCTGTTTGCCGGCACCAAGGGGATGCTGGACGAAATTCCGGTCAAGCGGGTCAACGAGGTGGAAGGGTTGATCCTGGATCATTTCCGCAGCCAGCAGAAAGAGTTGTTGGCCACCATCCGCAAGGATGAAAAGCTGACGGAAGCCACCGAAAAACAGTTGCATGCGGCGTTGACCAAGGTGATTGCGCTGCATGCCGGTGGTGCTGCCGATGAAGTGATGACCCAGGCGATGGCGGAGCAGGTGCAAGACCTGATGAAAACCGCCTCCTGATGGTTGCAGGCTTGTCTGTTTGATTGGCCGCCTGCGGTGACGCAGGCGGTGCGGTGCGATCAAACTTAAGTATCGTATGGGGAGTTGCTGATTATGGCCAGTTTGAAAATTCTGCGGCAACGAATCCGCTCGGTCACCAACACGCGACAGATCACCAAGGCAATGAAAATGGTGGCGGCTGCCAAGTTGCGCCGTTCGCAGGAGCGTGCCATGGCGACCCGTCCCTACAGTTCGCAAATGGGACGCATGGTGCAGTCGATTGCCAGTCGGGTTGGCAAGGGTGCTGCGCCGCCGTTGCTCGCTGGTCGTTCAGAGCCGCAAAAGGTTGTCGAGTTGATGGTATTCACTGCCGACCGTGGCTTGTGTGGCAGTTTTAACAGCGGTGTGATTCGGGCGGTGCGGGCCAAGGTAGCCGAGTTGCGGGCCTCCGGGTTTGAGGTCTCCCTGGTGTGCGTGGGGCGCAAAGGCAGCGATGTGCTGAAGCGGCAGTTTGGTGACATTATCCGCCGGGTTCATGTGGGCGTGGGCAAACACCTGACCTTTGAAACGGCAGAGCAGGAGGTTGCCCAGCAGGTTTTGCGTGATTTTGAACACGGTCGTTTTGACTCCTGTTTCATGGTCTACAACACCTTTGTCTCGGCGATGACCCAGGAGTTGACTTGGCGGCAGATCATTCCGGTGCCGGAAGAGAGTGTGCAGGAGGAGGAGCAGGAGTCTCTCTCGCCTCCCAGCTACGAACCGGAGGAGGAGGAGATTCTGGCGGAGTTGTTGCCCCGCAATGTGGCGGTGCAGATTTTCCAGGCCATGGTGGAGTCGGATGCCTCGGAGAACGGGGCGCGCATGACCGCGATGGACAATGCTGTCCGCAATGCCGGTGGCATGTTGCGGCGGTTGCACATCACCTACAACCGTACCCGTCAGGCGGCCATCACGACCGAGTTGATGGAAATTATCAGTGGTTCCGAGTCGTTGAAGGGCTAAAAGTGTTTTGTTTGTCGCTGTGCTGTGATGCCTGCGACCACATTCCACCCTCCTCCGCTGGGGGAGGGGCCAGCATTAAGGAGTTTTGGCAATGAGTGTAATGGTGGGAAGGGTGACGCAGGTGGTGGGCCCGGTGGTCGATGTTCGGTTTGAGGGTGAGCTGCCGGCTATTCTCAATGCCCTTCACATAGATCGGGGAGCAGAGGGTCGGTTGGTGCTGGAGGTGGCCCAGCATGTGGGGGAGGGGACGGTGCGTACCATCTCCATGCACACCACGGACGGCATTGTCCGGGGTGATGTGGTGACGGATACCGGTCAACCGATCCGGGTGCCGGTGGGCAATCCCACCCTGGGGCGCATCATCAACGTGGTGGGGGATCCGCTGGACAATCTGGGACCGGTGGTGACGCAGGAGTTTTTGCCCATTCACCGGGCGGCACCGGCCTTTGCCGAGCAGTCGACCGAGGCGGAAATTCTGGAGACCGGCATCAAGGTGGTGGACCTGCTGGCTCCGTATGCCAAGGGGGGCAAGATTGGCCTCTTCGGTGGGGCTGGTGTGGGCAAGACCGTGTTGATCATGGAGTTGATCAACAACGTGGCCCAGGGTCATGGCGGCTTTTCGGTCTTCGCCGGGGTGGGGGAGCGGACCCGTGAGGGTAATGACCTCTACCGGGAGATGATCGAGTCCAAGGTTATCGATCCCCACAACTGGAAAAATTCCAAGAGTGCCCTGGTGTATGGCCAGATGAATGAGCCGCCGGGGGCCCGTGCCCGTGTTGCCCTGACCGGGTTGACGGTGGCGGAATATTTCCGTGATGTGGCCAACCAGGATGTGTTGCTGTTCATCGACAATATTTTCCGTTTCACCCAGGCTGGTTCAGAGGTGTCGGCCCTGTTGGGACGTATTCCTTCGGCGGTGGGTTATCAACCGACCCTGGCGACCGACATGGGGGCGTTGCAGGAGCGCATCACCTCCACCAAGAGTGGTTCCATCACCTCGGTGCAGGCCATCTATGTGCCGGCGGACGACTTGACCGACCCGGCTCCGGCGACGGCCTTCTCCCATCTGGATGCCACCACGGTGTTGTCGCGGCAGATTGCCGAGATGGGGATCTATCCGGCGGTGGATCCGCTGGACTCCACCTCGCGTCTGTTGGATCCGCAGGTGGTGGGTGAGGAGCATTATCGGGTGGCGCGTGCGGTGCAGGAGGTGTTGCAGACCTACAAGTCGTTGCAGGATATTATTGCCATTCTGGGCATGGATGAGTTGTCCGAGGATGACAAGCTGACCGTCTATCGGGCCCGCAAGATTCAGCGTTTTCTCTCCCAATCGTTCCATGTGGCGGAGGCCTTCACCGGCAAGAAGGGGGTTTATGTCCCCTTGAAGGAGACCATTCGCAGTTTCAAGGAGATTGTCGAGGGCAAGCATGACAATCTGCCGGAGGCGGCTTTCTACATGGTGGGTACCATTGACGATGCCGTGGAAAAAGCGCGGAAGTTGGCGGAGTAATGGTTTGATTGCGCGGCGCGCTCGGGCCGCATCTTTGACTGCAAGAGTAGGAAGCTGCCATGTATGCCACCTTTCAGTTTGATTTGGTTACGCCGGAAAAGCAGGTGTTGTCCCAGGATGAGGTGATGTTGACCGTGCCGGGTGCGGAGGGGTATTTTGGGGTATTGCCCGGCCATGCCCCGCTGGTCACCTTGTTGACCATGGGGGTGCTGACGGTGGGAGAGGGAAAAGAGGCGGTCCGTTATGCCATTTCCGGTGGTTATGCGGAAGTTTTGCCCGAGCGTACCACCGTGTTGGCCGATCGGGTGGTCTGCTGGGATGCCATTGATCCGGCCGCGGTGGGCGCGGAAAAGATGGAGGCGGCTGGGCGGTATGCGGCGACCAGGGAGGAGGAGTCCGCCAGCCGTTACTGGAAAAAACGTGAGCGTTTTGCCGATGTTTGTCTGGATTTGCACAAGCAGTATTTGGCCCGCTCTTCTTCTTGATCCGCTTTCGTTGCCGACCGGGGGGGGCGGATCCTCGTTTTATCCCCGCCGTATTTTGCGGCCACACGTGACAGGGTTCGTTGCCGTGAGGGTGTTGCATGCAGGGGCTTTGCCCCGTATGCGCTGGCATGATGACCATACCCATGTTTTTTATAATCTTCTCAAACTATTGCAGGGGTCCGGGGACCGTCACGGTCCCCGGTGGGGTGCAGGGGCAAAGCCCCTGCATGAACTGCGCGTTTTCCCAAAGCAAATTTTCGCAGAAAATTTGCGCAACGCGCATAAAACCGCCCCGCAGGGGCGACCTTGGGAGGGCGGCAGCCCGACTCACACGGTTATGTTGTTGAAGCTGTTTGGATGCGAAACCAGAACGTTTGGGTAGTCAGCTTTTTGTTTGACATGGCCAGGGATCGGTTTTTTTCCCAACCCCTTGTGCGTTTTGCCCGCTCTCGGTCGGGCTGCCGCCCTCCAGGAGTGCCCCTGCGGGGCGTTTTGGGCGCGCTGCGCCCATTTGCTGCGCAAATGGGCTTCTGTGAAAGCGCGCCCGTTACCTGCAGGGGCTTTGCCCCTGCACCCCACCGGGGAGCGTGACGCTCCCCGGACCCCTGCAATTGTTTTAAAAGATTAAAAAAAAAGCATGGTCAGCGCACGCATATGGGCCTTGTGGCACACTGTGGGGCGTTGATCGTTGAGTTTGCTTTTACCAATCCTCGCCATGAAGAGTGCCGATTGCCGTGAGTGACTGTGCCATACTTGTTCTGGCCGCCGGGCAGGGAACCCGGATGCGCTCTTCTCTTCCCAAGGTGTTGCATGCCCTGGCTGGGCGGCCTTTGTTGGGTCACGTCTTGACGGCGGCCCGGCTGTTGGAGCCGCAGCGTCTGGTGGTGGTGGTTGGCCATCAGGCGGAGGCCGTTCAAGCCGCTTTCCCTGATTCTGACATTACCTGGGTTAATCAAGCGCAGCAGTTGGGTACGGCGCATGCGGTGCAGTGTGCCTTGGGGGCGTTGGGAGATGCGCCGGGGGAGGTGTTGATTCTCAGTGGGGATACCCCGTTGGTGGAGCCTGCCTTGTTGCGTGGTCTGTTGATGCAGCATCGGCAGTCGGGGGTTGGGGTGACGGTGGTGAGCGTGATCCAGTCGCAGCCCAAGGGGTATGGGCGGATTGTGCGGGATGGGGCGGGGGCGTTGCTGCGGATTGTGGAGGAGAAGGATGCCAGTGAGGCAGAGCGGGCCATCCTGGAGGTAAACAGTGGTGTTTATTGTGTGGATCGTTGCCGGTTGGCGGTTTGGTTGCGTGAGATTGCGGCGGACAATGCCCAGGGGGAGTACTATTTGCCCGATCTGTTGGCGGTGGCCAGGGAGGCGGGGGCTGGGGTGGGGCTGTTTCAGCATGGGGATGCCCGGTCGTTGGCGGGGGTGAATGATCGGCAGCAGTTGGCGGCGTTGGAGCGTGTTTTGCGGGATCGTCTGGTGGCGTATTGGCAGCAGGAGGGGGTGACCTTTGTGGATCCGGACTCTTGCTGGTTGGCGGTGGATGTGGTGATCGGGCAGGATAGTGTGATCGAGCCGCAGGTGATATTGGGTGCGGGGACACGGATTGGGGTGGGGTGTCGGGTCGGTCCGTTTTGTGAGATTCGGCAGAGTCAGCTTGGTCCCGGTTGTCAGGTCAAGGGGTTTTGTCATCTGGAGGGGGCGGTGGTTGAGGGGGAGAGTACGGTGGGGCCTTATGCCCGGTTGCGGCCTGGGACGGTATTGGCGGTGGGGGCGCGGGTCGGCAATTTTTGTGAAATCAAAAAATCCTATATTGGGGCCGGTTCCAAGGTGAATCATCTCTCCTATATTGGTGACACCCAGATGGGTGAGGGGGTCAATGTGGGGGCGGGGACCATTACCTGCAATTATGATGGGGTGCATAAGCATCAGACGGTGATTGGGGATGGGGTTTTTATTGGTTCGGACACTCAGTTGGTGGCTCCGGTGCGGGTTGGGGAGCAGGCGGTGATTGGGGCGGGGACGACGGTGACCAAGGAGGTGCCGGCCAAGGCGTTGGCGATTTCCCGTTCGCCGCAGTTGCACATATCCGATTGGAAAAGGCGGCAGGGGAAGGGGTAACAGTCACCGCACGGTTGATTCCTGTTCTGGCTTTTGAATTGACGTAACGCCAAACGATTGCAGGGGTCTGGGGACCGTCACGGTCCCCAGTGGGGTGCAGGGGCAAAGCCCCTGCATGTAACGGGCGCGTTTTCCCAAAGCAAATTTTCGCAGAAAATTTGCGCAACGCGCCCAAAGCCGCCCCGCAGGGGCGACCTTGGGAGGGCGGCAGCCCGACTCGCACGGCTATGTTATGGAAAATGTTTGGGTAAGGAACCAGAACTTTCGGACCTTCAGGTTTTTTTTCTGACACAAGGCCAGGATATGGTTTTTTCCCACGCCATGCCCCATTTGGCTAGCCCTCGGTCGGGCTGCCGCCCTCCAGCAGTGCCCCTGCGGGGCGTTTTGGGCGCGCTGCGCCCATTTGCTGCGCAAATGGGCTTTCGGGAAAGCGCGCCCGTTACATGCAGGGGCTTT
>PEAG01000009.1 GCA_002753505.1 Magnetococcales bacterium HCHbin5
TGACCTCTCCTTCCGGTTGTTCAATGGCGGCAGCGGCACCGACACCCTGGCGTTGTCCGGGGCCGGCATTACCTTTGATCTGAGCGCACATACCAGTCGATTTGATTCGGTTGAGGTGATCGATCTCACCGGCAGCGGCAACAATACCCTGACCCTGGACGTATTCGATCTGCTTTACAGCCTTGATGGCTACCTGAGAGTGGAGGGCAACGCAGGAGATACCGTAAACGCTGGCAGCGGCTGGTCTACGCCGGTCTCCATCACCCTCAATGGCAACAACTATCTGCAGTATACCCAGGGACAGGCATTCTTACAGATAAATGCCAACGTCTATCAGAATGTTGGCGTCGATTCCATGAATCTTGCCAACCTGGATGGGATGATCGGATTCCGGTTGGGCGGGATTTTATCGTCGGACTATACGGGTATCTCCGTTCATTCGGCCGGAGATATCAACGGCGATGGCTTTGATGACATCATCATCGGAGCCCACCAATACAATGCGGGATATGGGGCCAGTTATGTGGTGTTCGGTTCGTCGACAGGCTTTGGTTCTCAAATCAATCTTGCCAGCCTGGATGGCAGCACCGGGTTTCGGCTGGATGGCATATCTCCCGGAGAGTATTCCGGTCTGTCCGTCAGCGGTGCGGGGGACATCAACGGTGATGGCTTTGATGATCTGATCATCGGAGCTGACAGTGCATCCAACTATTATTCCTATGCGGGTGCCACCTATGTGGTTTTTGGCCAGCCGTCCGGATCTTTTGCCTCCATCATCCCTCTGGCCACTCTGGTGGATGGCACCATCGGGTTCTGCCTGAACGGCGCAAACGCTATGGACTATTCCGGCCGTTCGGTCAGCATTGCCGGGGATATGAATGGGGATGGCTTTGCTGACCTGATTGTCGGCGGTCCGCCCGGTTCTGTCGTTGTGGTGTTCGGCCAGGCAACGGGCTTTATTCCCTCCATGACCCTGGGGGCATGGAGTGGCATCAGCGGTTTCACTCTGAACGGAGTGACCTCCTATGCCGTCAACCAAGCGGGAGACATCAATGGCGATGGCCTGGACGACCTCATCATCGGCGACCCCACATACGGCAGTGGAGGAGCTGCCTATGTGGTCTTTGGCAACCAATCCATGGCCGGCTCCGTGCTGGACCTTTCCACCATGGGTACCAGTCAAGGCTTCCGCCTCGATGGTGTCGCCAGCAGTATGGCGGGGCACTCGGTCAGTGGGGCCGGGGATGTCAATGGTGATGGTCTGGATGACCTGGTTATCGGTGCCTACAAGGACAACGGTGGGGCCGGGGCCAGTTATGTGGTGTTTGGCCGGACAACAGGGTTCAGCAGTGTCGTCTCGCTGGGATCATTGAATGGCAGTGACGGCTTTCGCCTGGATGGCACGGACAGCTGGGACTATTCCGGGTTTTCAGTCAGCTCGGCCGGGGACTATAACGGCGATGGCTTTGATGATCTGATCATTGGCGTTCCCCGCGCAGCCGTGAGCAGTTTTGGCTATGCAGGCAGCAGTTATGTGGTGTTTGGCGGCCCCGGCTTTTCTTCGGCCGTTCAGCTCTCGACCCTCTCCGGCAGCAGCGGTTTTCGACTGGATGATGTGGTGGCAAATGGGAAATTTGGTTATTCGGTCAGTGCGGCCGGAGATGTCAACGGCGATGGCTTTGATGATCTGCTGATCGGTGCCCCCAATCCGGGCGGTTATGGCTCTGGCGTGGTCATCTTTGGCGGTACCTTGCCCGCTGCCAATGTTTTCCTGGGTACCACCGGGGCAGACACCTTGACCGGAACCGCCGCCGCTGAACAGTTCACCGCCGGCAATGGCAACGACACCATCAACAGTGGCGGCGGGACCGATGTCATTCACGCCGGAGCGGGCGATGATACCATTATCGTTGCCGATTTGACATTTCGCCAAGTGGTGGGGGGCAGCGGCGTGGATACCCTGCTGCTGTCGGGTTCGGCCATGACCTTGGATCTTTCACTCATGCGTGGCAAAATTGAGGGAATAGAGGGCATCGATCTCGATATCGGTGGCAGCAACAACGCCCTGGTTCTGACCGCTTTGGATGTGCTGAACCTTTCCGATTCCAGCAATACGTTGACGGTGGACGGGGATTCCGGCGATGCGGTCTCGGGTGACGGGGGCTGGATCGACGGCGGCTTGATTACCGTCAATACCACCAACGACTACCATCTCTACACCCATGGAGAGGTGGTACTGCGGATCGCATCGACCATTACCAATGTCACCTTCTCCTGTCTGGGAGACCCCCTGGTGTTGGATCTGGATGGCGATGGCATCCACCTGACCAGCAAGGCGGCGGGCACCCACTTTGACATGAATGGGGATGGTATTGCGGATGCCGTGGGTTGGAGCGGAGCAGGCGACGGGCTGTTGGTGCTGGACCAGAACGGCGATGGCCGCATTCAGGATATTCGGGAGTTGGTCTCCGAATGGTCCGCCCCTGGTGCCCGTTCCAGCCTGGCGGCTCTGGCCAGCCTGGATGCCAACCAGGATGGCAAAATAGATGCCGCAGATGCCGCCTTCAGCCAATTGCAGGTCTGGGTGGATGCCAACCAGGATGGCATTTCCAGCAGCCAGGAGTTGTATACCCTCTCCCAGTTGGGCATTGTCGCCCTGGGCTTGAACCTGGATGCGAGCGGGGCAACCACAATGCATGGCAATATCATCAACGGCTTCACCACCATCACCTATGCGGATGGTCATCAGGGTACCATGGCAGAGGTGCAACTGGACTTTGCCGTGGCTCCTGCGGTGAACAGTCCGATTGCAGAGAGCAGCAGCGACAACGCTGCCACAGGAGCAGACGGGTCGGCCGCGAGCCGCTACAGCGGTGGCGAAGGATTCAGTGATCTGATCATCGATTCATGGGCAGAGGATCCCTATGGGCTTTTTCACACAGGTTCCAATACCTTGACTGTGGAGAGTGGTGCAGGCTCGTTGGCGACACTGTTTGACGGCAGCGGGAGCAACCCACTGGATACCGTGCCTTCAGGGGCATACGCCCTGGACGTTACGGAGACCGCAACGGCTGCCATGACAGCAGAAGCTTCCCAGAACAGCCAGGAGGGTGCGGAGAGCCACAACCTGGAGGAGAACGGCACGGACTTGGCGGGTCAACCTCTGCCAGGGTTGGCAGCGGCCGATGGTTCCGCCTCCACCGCTGAGAGTACCGCCACAGATGGTGCGGGCCCCCCCCCGGATCTCAGTCACCTGTCCGAAATTTTGAACTGGGAGGGTGTCCACTTGCAAGTGGATGGGGAGACTGTAACAATGGTGGAGACCGGTTGCGCACTGGATTTGACCAGCCTGCTGACAAACAACCCAACCCTCAGCATCCACAAGGTGGACATGATGGGCGCGGGTAACAACAGCCTGAATCTGAGTGATATTTTGGACTTTGCCGGCAGTGACTACCAACTCCGGGTTGATGGAGAGGCCGGCGATGTGGTCAATGTCCAGCATGCCATCAACCTGATGCTGCACACAAACAGTGCCGTGACTGTCGATGGCGTCACCCACGCGACCGATTCAGAGGGACATACAACCATCGGCGCAGACAACTATGTGGTCTACTCTGCGGTGGATTCCCTGCATACGTTGCTGGTGGATGGAGAAGTTGTCGTCAATCTGTTACAGTAGCGAAATGCTGTCCCGGCTGAATGGTGTAGCGGGTTTGCGGCATGAAATGTGCTTTGAAGGCTTTTCCTTGCCCACCGAGTGGGTACAGGAGACAAAACACCGGCAAAGGGGATCCGAGTGGTCCCCTCTTGTTTTTTGTTGTTTGGCACCAACCGTTTTTTCCAGGAAATTGTTATGTTGGAGTTTTCTCCCCTGACGGCCATCTCTCCTCTGGATGGCCGTTATGCGGCGCAGACAGAGCCGTTGCGCGCCTATTTTTCCGAGTATGGACTCATCAAACGCCGTGTTCAGGTGGAGGTGCGTTGGCTGCACATTTTGACAGCAGAGTCTGAAATCGTTGCGGGTCCACCCTTATCGGCGGCGGCGCAGGCGGAGTTGGATGCGATCGCGCACCCGTTTGACCAGCAGCAGGCCCAGCGGGTAAAAGAGATTGAGCGGGTCACCAACCATGATGTCAAGGCGGTGGAATATTTTGTCAAAGAGCGTCTGTTGGAAACCTCGCTGAAACACCTAGTTGAGTTGATCCATTTTGCCTGCACCTCCGAGGATATCAACAATCTGGCCCACGGCTTGGCTCTGCGGGATGCCCGGGAGCAGGTGATCGGACCGGTGATGCGAGAGGTCATCGCGGCCATCGATGCCATGGCACGCGCCTATTGCGATTTGCCCATGCTCTCTCGCACCCATGGACAGACCGCTACCCCCACCACCCTGGGCAAGGAGATGGCCAATGTGGCCGACCGCCTGGAAAAACAGTATCGGCGCACCATGGCCGTACCGGTGTATGGCAAAATGAATGGGGCGGTCGGCAATTTTAACGCCCACATCGTCGCCTATCCCAAGGTGGCGTGGCCCGTTTTGGCACAGCGATTTGTTGAGGGGTTGGGGCTGACCTATCAACCGCTGACCACCCAGATCGAACCCCATGACGGCATGGCCGAGCTGTTTGATGCGGTTGCCGGTTTTAACACCGTGTTGCTTGATTTTAATCGGGATGTCTGGAGCTATATCTCGATGGGCTATTTCAAGCAGCAGACGGTGGCGGGTGAGGTCGGCTCTTCGACCATGCCCCACAAGGTCAATCCGATCGATTTTGAAAATTCCGAGGGCAATCTGGGGTTGGCCAATGCTGTCCTGCGGCATCTGTCCGGCAAGTTGCCGGTCTCCCGCTTGCAGCGGGATCTGTCGGACTCCACCGTGTTGCGCAACATGGGTGTGGGGTTGGGTTATGCCCTGTTGGCCTATCGCTCGACGCTGAAAGGGATCGGCAAACTGGAGGCCAATCCGCAACGGTTGGCACAGGATCTGGACCAGGCCTGGGAAATTTTGGCCGAGCCGATTCAGATGGTCATGCGCCGTTATGGCATTGACAAGCCATACGAGCGGATGAAGGAGCTGACCAGGGGGCAACAGGTGACCAGAGAGCGTCTGCATGCCTTCGTGCAGACGCTGGATCTGCCGGATGAGGCCAGGGATCGCCTGATGGCACTGACACCCGCCAACTATATCGGCCTCGCCTCCCTGTTGACCCGGGAGAGGGCGTTGCAAAAAAGTTGAGACCGCACAACAGTCAACCGGGTTGGAGAGAGTGGTATGGGAATGGGGGGCATGCCTTCTCCGGCCTGCTGCGGCGAAACGTTGGAGCCCTACTCCGTTTCCTGCTGGTAGATGGGAACCCCCACCCGCTTGATATGCTCCAACAGAGGTAGGTAGCAGATGCTGTCGTATGCCTTGACATCGAAGCGATAAGGCAAGGGTAACGATTCCAGTGCCTCGGCGACGGCTTCGGCCTCCAGCGCGTTGGCCACCCCCACCAAGGCCAAGTCAATATCCGACTCCGGCCGAAATGAGCCCTTGGCGCGGGAGCCAAACAGCAGCACCGTACGGATGGCACCCACTTGGCGAAATACCGTGTGCATGGCGTCGATCTCTTGTTCTGTCAAACCCGTGTTGTTCACCCTTTGACAACCTCAAGCAGGAAAAACTCGTGCAAACGGTCAAAAGCCGTAAAATAGCGCGACGTGACAACGTGCAGCACCGCATCAAATGTTTGGCTGTTATAGGTGTGGAAGAGCAGATTGCGATGCAGCATCATGTCGATCCATACCTGGGCATCTTCCAACAACCCCGCACTGAACGCGGCTTTGATCACATCCCTGGGGGTGACGGGTCTGACCACGATGCCACGCCATTCCAGATAATCCTTCAGGGTTTTCCAGGCCAGCTCAAAAGCAAATTCAAACCGTTGGACGGCACCCTCTCTCTCCATTGGTGACAAAGAGTCCACCCCCCGCTCCTGCACCTCCCTCAGCAGCAAAAAGGCACGGTTAAAATTATCAAATCGCTGTTTCCAGCGTACATCCCCCAAGCCCGAATCGTTCATCATGGCGGTAAATCCTGTTTTGGTTCTATGGATGAGGATGGGCGGTCTGCCCTTCTGGTCACCGCAGCCGCTGCCGGGGTCGGCAAAAAGCCATCCAGAGCGGCCATGACCCGTTTGACCGGTGGGAAAAGGTTGAAGGCAAAGCCGTGCTGCTGATACCAGGCCGAAGCGTGCAACACGGCACCGCTCTCCCCCTGTTTGGTCAAGGAGCGGTCCACCCCGATGGCCAGACTGGGCTGGGCCCGGTGAGAGCTGTCCAGACTCTGCAAGCGACGCTGCAGGGGGCCGGCGTGCCAACGATGAAACAGCTCCAGATGGACAATCCGCCCCGTCACATGCCGAAAACTGAAATCCGGTACCACCCAATCCTGTTTGTTCAGCTCCAGCAACTCCGAATTTTGTTGGATTTTCCACTCCTGGCTCAGCTCGCCGAATGCACTGGCAAACCGTTCAAACGCCTCCGGGACATAGCTGCTGGTGTAGGTCAGATGTGATTTCAGTCCGGTGGCATGATCCAGCTCCAACAAGACCGTTCCTCCCGGTTGACGGGCAGCCTGGAGCGAGGCCGGCAGCTCTATGTCAGCCTGAACGCGCCAGCGACTCAAGGCACAGACCGCTGGTAAAAAATTTGCCAGCAACAGGCCATAGCTGCGACCATTCTCGAACAGACTTAGCGGTCCATCCAGTTGAATGCGAAACAGACCCGTCGGCGTCCGGGAGATGCGCGCCAACAGCCGAAAAAATTTCAGCCGCCGAAAAAACTGGCGACGTATTCCCACCTCCGGCTCATCGGTCTCAATCACCAACTGCTTGGCAAACCACAGCAAACCCTGGGCCTGCGCCAGATTGTAACGGTGCAACAATTGTTCTGGAACCGTGGGGGTGAAGGAGAGCAGCGATTGTCGCGCAGGCAGGTCCGCATAAAGACGGGCCGAGAGGGCCTCTGGCTCCATCTGCAAAGAGTCTGCAACCCGCTGGCGAAACGTTTCCAGATTGTTGCTGCCGCCGCCGGATGGACAACCGGCCGCCGCCGGGGAACAAAACTGCCGGGCAGCCTGGGTGAATACCTGCATGCGAAAGGTTTCCAATTCGGCATCGCTCTCCTGAAAGGTGCAGCGATCCAGCAACAGCTTGTTCAACCCTTTGGCCACCAGGGGAGAGCGGGCCGAATTGAGGACGGGCAGGGCCAACTCCCCCAACTCTTCCCGGCTGTAGCCGCTGCCCGACTCATAAATGGCTGCCAACGACTGGGCAACCTCTTGCCAGTTTTTGTTTTGCGTATCCAGAAAACGGGGATAGACCTTTTGGCTGCGTTGATCAAAGCGGAGCAGATCCTTGGTCAACATGGCATCGCCTCCGATGCCTTGACCGCACGCGCCTGCAGATAACTGCGCACCCGGCGGACCCGCTCTTGATGGATTCTCTCCCCCAGGCGCGAACCCTGCAGACCGGCCTGCAGAAAGGGGCCAGGCTCCACCGTCAGACAACAGTGGCGGCAGTGGCGCAACAGATCGGCCTGGGGATAGGCCTGATCGGCCTGACCCAGCCGACCGTTGGCATCCGCCTGGCAGACCAGCAGCAGAGCCTCCATGAAATCCGGCTTCCTGAGTGCCTGAAGTTGCAAAAGCAGGCGCACCACCTTTTTGGGGCTCATTTCCAACAGACGATGGCACTGGAGATGGTGGCGGGCGGCGGCCAGGGCCAAGGCTCGAAACGGGTTGGGAACACGCAAGCGGTCGCACAAACGGTTGATCAGCCCCACACCCCGCTCCTCATGACCGTGGTGACGCGGCCACTCGGCGGCAGGCGTACTCCCTTTGCCGAGATCATGCAGCAGGGCCGCAAAACGCACCGTTGGCTCCTCGCTCAATTGGGTGGCCCGGGTCAACACCAGACGGGTGTGTTGCCAGACATCCCCCTCCGGATGATAACGGGGCGGTTGGGGCACACCGATCAGGGCGGCCAACTCCGAAAACAGCACCGCCAACGCCCCGCACTGCTGCAGCAGATCAAAATAGACCAACGGGTTCCGGCTTGCCAGTGCCTTGTGGGTCTCCTGCCAAATCCGTTCCACCGACAAGGTTTGCAACTCGCCGGACTGAACCAGTTGGCACAGCAGTGCAAAGGTCTCCTCTGCAACCCGAAAGCCCAGATCCCGGTAGCAGGCCAAAAAACGGGCCACCCGCAACACCCGCAACGGATCCTCGGCAAAGGCAGGCGAGACATGGCGCAACAGACGGTTCTGGAGATCGGTACGGCCCCCGAACGGATCAATAATCCGCCCTTCGCTATCCAGAGCCATGGCGTTGATGGTGAGATCCCGGCGGGCCAGATCAGCCTCCAGGGTGACCGTGGGAGAAAAGTGGGCGGCAAATCCCAGGTATCCTGGCGCGGTCTTACGCTCCAGGCGAGCCAGGGCATAGGCCTCTTTGCTCTCCGGGTGCAAAAAGACGGGAAAATCGGCCCCCACCTGACTGAACCCCCGGGCCAACATGCTCTGCGGGGTCTCCCCCACCACCACCCAGTCCTGATCCTGAGCCGGAAGGCCCAAAAGAAGATCCCGCACACACCCCCCTACCCGATAGACTTGCCGTAACGGTTCCACGCTTGCTCCTGGAATGGATTCAGCCCTTGACGCACACCACCTGTTTCAGCACGTGCAGAATTTCCACCAGATCGGACTGTTGAGCCATCACGGTGTCAATATCCTTGTAGGCACCGGGAATTTCATCCAGCACACTGTTATCCTTGCGACAGGCGACGCCGAGGGTTTGCCGCTCCAGATCCGCTTTATTGAAACGTCGACTGGCCTCGGTGCGGCTCATTTTACGGCCCGCTCCATGGGCGCAGGAGCTGAATGTCGCCGCGTTGCCCTTGCCGCGCACGATATAGCTCTTGGCACCCATGGAACCGGGAACGATACCCAGATCCGTTTTGCGGGCCCGCATGGCCCCTTTGCGCGTTATCCAGAGGGTACGGTTATAATGCTCTTCCCGTTCCATGGTGTTGTGATGGCAATCAATGGGCTCAGCCAAGAGCGGGGCAGGACGGCCCAGCACCGTAGAAAGGGCATTCAGAACAGCCGTCATCATGAAACGGCGATTGGCCTTGGCATACTCCTGTGCCCAGTCGACACACTGGACATAATCATGAAAATGGGCACTGCCCTCCTGAAAATGCGCCAGGTTGGGATCCGGCAACTGTTTGAGACGTGACCCCATATCCTTGCGGGCCAACTCAATAAAATAGGTGCCAATACGGTTGCCAATCCCCCGGGAACCGGAGTGCAACAGCACCCAGACCTGCCCCACTTCATCCAAACTGATCTCAATAAAATGGTTGCCGGTACCCAGGGAGCCTAAATGGCGTTCAGCGTTGACCCGTTTATGCAGCAGTTTGGGGTGGCGATTCAACACCTGGGGCAGCCGCTGTTCGATGCCATATTGAGCCCAGTAGGCATGAATGGCAGTGGGAACGGTATGCCAAGCCCCCCGATCATTGGGCCCCCCCTGATCGGTCCGACCATGGGGAACAGCCCGTTCAATGGCAGCCTGCAACATTTCCGCCTTGCCGCTGATATCCTCCTCTTTCAGGTCCAGCCTGACCGCCTGCATGCCACAGCCAATATCCACCCCAACAGCAGCCGGAATAACCGCCTTTTCGGTGGGAATCACCGAACCGATCACGGCTCCCAACCCGGCATGCACATCCGGCATGGCAGCCACATGGTTAAAAATAAAAGGCAGGGTCGCCACATTCATCAATTGTTGACGGGAGGTTGGGTCCAGGGTATCGGTGTAGACATACACCGGTACCCTCCCCGTGTGGATGATTTCATAAATGGGCATCGGGCATCACACTGTGCAGTCAGAATGAGTTTCGCTTTTTCCGAATGGAGGCAAAGACCTGTTCAGCCGTCTGTCCAGACAGGCCGATATTGCGGGCAAAATGGGGATCGTCAGCCCGGAAAAAAGGGTTGTGCTGCTTTTCAAAGCCCAATGGAGAGGGCATGGTGGGCTGTTCCATGTCGGTCTGCCGAAAAATTTCCTTTAAAATCACCTGCAGTCCCATGTTGCCCGGCTCCAGGGAGCAGGAAAATTGCAGGTTGGTCAAGGTGTATTCATGGGCGGCACACAACTGGGTTGTATCGGGCAGAGCCCTGATTTTGAGCAGGCTTTCCCACATCTGCTCCGGAGTGCCTTCAAACACCCGTCCACAGCCAAAACGGAACAGGGCATCCCCTGCAAACAGGGTATCCTTGACCAGATAGGCCACATGGCCCAGAGTATGTCCGGCCACCTCCATCACCACCGCCTCTTCCGTGCCCAATGGCAGTCGTTGGTGATCCGCCACGGCCACATCCAACGCAGGCAGGCGATGTTTGTCCCTTTCCGCACCGACGACGATGGTATCAAACTGCTTGCGCAGGGCGTCGACACCGCCGATATGGTCGTGGTGATGATGGGTCAGAAGAATATGGGACAGCCCCTCCCCCAGGCTCTCCAGATGGTGCATGACCGGGCCGGCCTCCCCCGGATCGACTGCCGCCCAGGAGTGATCGCCGGTTTTAAACATCCAGACATAATTGTCCTTCAGAATGGGAATAGGCTCGACCGTTAGCGTATGTTGGGGCATAATTTGCGCTCTCTCACAATAAAATACTGAACGAGAAACTCAGACAATGATGCTGGAAGCAATCAGACTACACAGTTGGTACAATGCCCCCCAGGGACAGATGGTCGCCCAGTTGGTAGGGGATGTGATGGTTCAATGGTTAAGCCTCAATCGTCCTACTATTAGAATACTCGGACTGGGGTTTGCGCAACCCTACATGGATCAGGTGATCCGTTTTTTTCCAAAAGGGCAGTATGGTCACCCACTGGGGGCTGCGCCCGCCGAGATGGGGGTCATCCCCTGGCCAACAGGGGTGGCCAACCGGATCGCCCAGGTGCGACCGGACGCTTTGCCATTTGCCGACGAACAGTTTGACCAGGTGATTGTGGCCCATTTTCTGGAAGGCAGTGAATCTCCCCAGGCTGCCTTGCGGGAAATCTGGCGTATTCTGACACCGGGAGGGCGTTTGCTGTGCATGGTGCCCAATCGGGGTGGATTGTGGGCCCGTCGGGATACCACTCCGTTCGGTTGGGGGCGGCCTTTCTCCCCCAGACAGCTGAACACCCTGTTGACCGACTCCCTGTTCATCCCCCGTCAATCCCGTTTCGCACTTTTCATGCCCCCTGTGGCAGAAAAATATTTTACCCGCGCCGCACCGGCCTGGGAAAAAGCCGGCAGCCGTTGGTTTGCCCCTCTGGGGGGTGCCATTCTATGCGAGGCGGAAAAGGTTGTCTACGCCACCACCCCCATTGCCGCCCAGGCCAACAGTTTGGGTACCCGATCCCGACCGCTGTCACAAGGGTTCGCGTCGCGTTTTCATGAGGGCAGTATGGAGAACAAATAATGCAGGATGCCAAGTTGATTCAAAATTTTCTGGATGATCTCCTGGTGGAAGAGGGGTTGGCGGCCAATACATTGGAGGCCTATCGTCTGGATCTGGAGGGGCTCTCTGAATTTTTGACGCTGCATGTGCGTGGGGAACAACCGGCGACTCTCCTCACGCTCAACCCGGAAGATCTCGCCAATTTTTTGGAACATCTATTCCAACAAAAGTTGAGCGCGACCTCCGTGGCGCGCAAAATGTCCGCCATTCGCCGTCTCTACCGCTATTTGCTGGTGCAGGAGCAGCGTCGCGACGACCCCAGCCGTTTATTGCAGCTACCAAAGACCCGACGGGCTTTGCCAAAAATATTTGACGAGTCGGAGGTGGCGGCTCTGCTGGCGGCCCCTGAAATGGGCACCGAGTTGGGTTTGCGGGATGCCGCCATGTTGGAGTTGCTGTATGCGACCGGCCTGCGGGTCTCTGAGTTGGTCACGCTGACCACGGACGGTTTGGATGAGCAGTCTGGCATTGTGCGGGTGGTGGGCAAGGGGGACAAAGAGCGGTTGGTGCCGGTGGGAGAGGTGGCATTGGAGCGGGTGGCCTCCTATCGGCGAGCCTCACGTCCCGTTTTGCTGGCGGGCAAAACCAGCAAGGCACTGTTTGTGACCGCACGCGGGGGGGCCATGACCCGTCAAAATTTTTGGTATATCATCCGTCGCCATGCCGCCAATGCGGGCATTGTCAAGCCCATTTCGCCCCACCTGCTGCGTCACTCTTTTGCCGTTCATCTGCTCAACCATGACGCGGATCTACGCGCCATTCAGATGATGCTGGGACATGCGGATATTTCAACCACCGAGATTTATACCCACGTTTCCAAGCTGCGCATGAAACAGGTCCACGCCCGTTACCATCCACGGGCGTAGCGTTTTAATCTTCCAAAACAACTGCAGGGGCCTGGGGAGCATCACGGTCCCCAGTGGGGTGCAGGGGCAAAGCCCCACATACGCTAACATGATGGCTATACCCATGCTTTTTCTAATCTTTTCAAACTAATGCAGGGGGTCCGGGGACCGTCACGGTCCCCGGTGGGGTGCAGGGGCAAAGCCCCTGCATGTAACGGGCGCGCTTTCACAAAAGCCCATTTGCGCAGCAAATGGGCGCAGCGCGCCCAAAACGCCCCGCAGGGGCACTCCTGGAGGGCGGCAGCCCGACCGAAAGCTGGCCAAGTTTGGGAGGGTTTGGAAAAAAAACATTCCTGGCCTTGTATCAGAAAAAAAACTGAACATCCGAACCTTTTGCTTTCTTATCCAGGCATTGTCCATAACATAACCGTGCGAGTCGGGCTGCCGCCCTCCCAAGGTCGCCCCTGTGGGGCGGCTTTGTGCGCGTTGCGCAAATTTTCTGCGAAAATTTGCTTTGGGAAAACGCGCAGTTCATGCAGGGGCTTTGCCCCTGCACCCCACTGGGGACCGTGACGGTCCCCAGACCCCTGCAATCGTTTAAAGAAAGACCGCAACCATGTTAGCGCAATGGGGCTCCGCCCCTGCACGAAAACTCAAACCAAAGCTTTGCAAGCCTTGATACAATCGACGCACGCCTCGGCGCATGCCCGGCAGGAGGCATGCTTCTCTGCGTGTTTGCGGCACTCTGTCTCGCAGGCCTGGCAAACATCGATGCAAATAGCCGCCAGCTTTGGCAACTGCTTGGAATCCAGCGCAGCCCATTGCGACAACGTGCTGATCAGAGGCAACATTTCCACCACGCTGCTGGCACATGCGGCCAATGAAACATCCCCCGCCTTGAACTGTGTCAGGCAGTGACTCAGGCAGGCTTGCCCTGTGTCTATACAGGCCATGGCAGCCGCAACAACAGCCTGATTCGACCTGCCGTGATCCGCATGTTTGTGTTCCTGCTGACCCTCCGCCAACGCCTCACCGGCGACCGTGGCAGCCAGTGCCGCCACCGCACCCGCAACCAGCACTTGACGACGGTTAAGATCATGATTCTGTGGTGTCATATCCATTATCCCTGTCATAGTGAAACAAACCTTGAGCAACCTCGCCCACTCCAACAACTTTTCACCGGGTCAGCTTCTTGAACCGCACCCGATGCGGCTGGTCCGCTGCCGTTCCCAAACGCAATTTGCGGTCAGCGGCATACTCCTGATAGTTACCCTCAAAAAAGGTGATCTGCGCGTCATCCTCGAAGGCCAGAATATGGGTGACAATCCGGTCCAAAAACCAGCGGTCATGAGAGACCACCACCGCACTGCCGGCAAAGCCATCAATGGCCTCCTCCAGGGCTCGCAAGGTCTCCACATCCAGATCATTGGTGGGTTCGTCCAGCAGCAACACATTGCCGCCACTCTTGACCACCCGCGCCAAATGGACCCGGTTGCGCTCACCACCGGAAAGAAATTTGACCTTTTTTTGCTGATCCGCCCCCTTGAAATTAAACCAGGAGACATAGGAACGGGAACTCACCTCCCGCCCCCCCAACTCCAACATATCCTGGCCATCCGAAATCACATCCCAGACATTTTTTTCCGGGTCCATACCTGCCCGACTCTGGTCAATATGGGCCAACTTTACCGTCTCCCCCAACACCAGACGCCCACTGTCCGGCTTTTCCTCTCCCGTCAGCAGACGCAGCAGGGTACTCTTGCCTGCCCCATTACCCCCAATCACCCCCAAAATTCCGCCTCTGGGCAGGCGAAATGACAGGTTGTCTATCAACAGACGGTCTCCAAACCCCTTGCTGAGCCCCTCCGCCTCAATCACCATCTCCCCCAATCGCGGACCAGAGGGGATAAACAGGGTATTGGTCTCCCGTCGTTGCTCGCGGGACTGGGCCGCCAACTCCTCGTAGGCCTGGATCCGGGCCTTGCTCTTGCTCTGTCTGGCCCGGGCCGAGGCCCGCACCCAGGTCAGCTCCTCCTGCAACCGCCGCCGCCGGGAGTCATCCTCCCGTTTTTCCTGTCCAAGCCGTTGCTCCTTTTGCTCCAGCCAGGAGGTGTAATTGCCCTTCCAGGGAATACCCTGTCCCCGGTCCAACTCCAGTATCCAACCCGCCACGTTGTCCAAAAAATAACGGTCATGGGTCACGGCTACCACCATGCCGGGATAATTTTGCAAAAACTGCTCCAGCCAGGCAACCGAATCCGCATCCAGATGGTTGGTCGGTTCATCCAGCAGCAGCAGATCCGGGGTCGAAAGCAACAGCCGACACAAGGCAACCCGACGCTTCTCCCCCCCGGACAGGGTATTGACATCCGCATCCCAGGGGGGCAGACGCAACGCATCGGCGGCAATCTCCAACTTGCGGTCCAAATCCCAGCCATCCACCCGGTCAATCGCCTCCTGCAACTCCCCCTGCTCCTGAATCAAGGCATCCATCTCGGTATCAGACATCGGCTCGGAAAATTGCAGCGAAAGGGCATTGTAACGGTCCAGTAACGCCTTGGTGGAGGCAACCCCCTCCTCCACATTACCACGCACTCCCTTGTGCGGATTCAGCTCCGGTTCCTGGGAAAGAAAACCCGCCCTTAAACCGGCCGCCATCTTGGTCTCGCCAGTATACTCGTGATCTTCCCCGGCCATAATGCGCAGCAGACTGGATTTCCCGGAACCGTTCAGACCCAGGACGCCAATCTTGGCACCTGGCAGAAAAGAGAGGGAAATATCTTGCAAAATAACCCGCTTGGGAGGCACCACCTTGGTGACGCGATACATGGTAAAGACATACTGAGGATTTGCCATCGTCTGTTTACTCCACAAAAGTCAGCCACTTCCGGTGCGGGGAATGCCGGCCGTGTACAACGTCAAAAAAACGCTGCTGGATCTGTTTGGTGATGGGGCCCGCACGACCAATGCCAATCTGGCGGCCATCCAACTCCCGAATGGGGGTGATCTCGGCCGCAGTACCCGTGAAAAAGGCCTCCTCTGCAATCAGCACCTCATCCCGGGGGAATCGTTGTTCTTTGACGGTCAACTCCATCTCCGCTGCCAATTGGATCACCGTGTCCCGGGTGATACCATCCAGGGCTGAATCCAGCGGCGGGGTCCACAAGGTGCCATTGCGGTGCAGAATAAAAATATTTTCGCCAGAACCCTCTGCCACGTAGCCCTCGGTATCCAGCAGCAGGGCCTCATCAAAGCCACTGGCCAGAGCCTCCGTTTTTGCCAGCACAGAGTTGGGATAGTTGCCGACCGCCTTGGCCCGGGTCATGGTGACATTCGGATGGTGCCGGGTATAGGAGGAGGTTTTGATGCGGATCCCATTCTCCATCCCATCCTCTCCCAGGTAGGCCCCCCACTCCCAGGCGGCAACCGCCGCCCGCACCCGGCAGGGAGCCGGATTCAATCCCATCCCTTCCGCCCCATAAAAAATGATGGGCCGAATATAGCCGGAACGCAACTGGTTGGCCCGAATCACCTCCAGACAGGCTGCCTTGACCTCTTGAGGGGTGAACGGCACCTTCATGGCCAGTATGTGGGCCGAGCGAAACAGGCGGTCGATATGCTCATCCAGGCGAAAGATTGCCGGTCCCTCCTCCGTCGCGTAACAGCGAATGCCCTCGAATACACCAAATCCGTAATGCAACGTATGGGTCAGGACATGCACCCTGGCATCCCGCCATTCAATCCAATGGCCATCCATCCATATTTTTCCATCCCGATCTTCCATGGATTTACTCATCTGTCAAAACTCCCGTCCGGCCCGCTTGTGTTGTTGGATCTGTGTGAAGTGGCGTTGGCGCATCAGGCAGCGACCGCCCCCGTACTGCCATTATGCCTGTGTTCAAAGGGCGGGCAACTGTCGCCCCCCCCATCTTTGCTACCCTGCCGCTGAACAGCCAAGTGACAGTTGGTATCGGAATTGCTGTACCCCCCATACGTAGTACCATTCGCCTTACTGTCTTACCTGACTGGAGCTATAAACGAAATGAATGAGACTAATCTGCATACCGCAACCGTGGGTTGCTTCCCTCCCCCAGCCTGGAACTGCGATGCCAAGGCACTCTTCCCGGAGAATGATGAGGAACCCTTCACCGAGGCCGACCCGACCGCTTTGCCATTGGCTATGGATGGTATAGCTTCCCGCGGCCATTTTGGCAACAGCTTGATGCACGATACCGACGAGGAAACTGCAAAATCACCGTTGGCGAGCAATGTACGACCCGGATCAAGCCTGCGACTCTCCCTGTGGGGCCTGCGCGCCGCCAAAGTGGTGGGACAGCCTTCGCCACTCCCCCAAAGCGATGAGCTGATATTTCGCCGTTCCAACGCACTGGTCAGACGGTATACCCAATGGCACACCGTCCAGCCACAATAGAGTAGCCCCAAAACCCGGACAGTATAACATGAATATGGCATATGCCCAATCCAGTTTAGGCATCAGTGATATTTTGAGTCGTTTGGCCAAAAGGGCGAGGACGGAACGCCTGGAATCCGCCTTGCCCTTGATCAATGCCCTGCGACTCTCTTTTTCACCGGAAAAAAAAATACCAGGGGTACCTGTCGGGGTTTTGACTGTTCAGGACTGGATGGAGCTGTTGAACCGATGGGAGGAGATTCTGGCGACCATTCATCAACGTCGGCTGCACTTCATGCGTGATTTTTTCCGGGAATCTGTGGCCGGGTTGCCGGTCAGTACCCCTGCATCTGTTTCACAAGCACTGCAAGAGTTGGTCACCATGATGGATGATCTGCTGAACCAAACCCACGAAGAGGATCCTTGAAGAGCAACCTTGACGATCTCCGCGCCGCGCAGAGAGTCTGAGCATTGGAAGGTGTTGGAATTTGACCCAACACAAAAAAATGTTATCGAAACTCTCTGCGCGCCTCGTGGAGCGTTTTTGCCAACCCATTTTGATGCTACAATAGGGTTTGTCGGGATGGATGACCGCTTTGGTCCTCCACTGAAGGGGGTGCAGCAGCGGAGGGCTGGTGTCGTACCCAGCCCACCCTGTCGTCACAAGGCAAACTTTCATCAAATGGACCATGGCAGTGCAAAAGAGTATGGATCCCATCAACGATCGATCCTTTTCGAGCAAACTTCCCCATATACAGCCGTTTTTTACTGTCAGAAGCCACGCCACCATCTGGCGTACCCTGCGCAGCAATATTGCGCGGGGCGAGGGTGTCATTGTCATAACCGGAGCAGCCGGTATCGGAAAAACACAGTTATTATACAGACTTCAAGGTCTGTTACCCGAAAACTGGGATATCGCCCTGATTGAGGAGGGAGGAGAACCGCAGGCCCTTTTTACCCAAACCCTCTGTGAAGCTGCCGGTGCAGAGATTGCCGGTCCACAAACCTGGGCGATCACCATTGGCGAAGTATTGGATGCAGTAGCCAATCGAGTGGAGTTTGGCCGCAATTTTTTGGTTGTGATCGATCAGGCCGAGCAACTCACTCAGGAAAATTTAAATGTTGTCAACAGTCTGCTACTCTTTGCCGCCAGCCAGGGCGGCTCCGTGCAGGTTGTATTGGCTGGTCGCCCGGAACTCTCCCGTTCCTTGGAGCTGCCCGCCTTTCAACTGCTGCGCAATGCCGTCATTGTCACGATAGAGATCTCCCCGCTTACCCGGGTGGAGGTGTGGGAATATATCCGTTTTCAGGCACAACGCATGCTGGGCAGAATACCCAGAATGACTTGGCCAGCTTGGCTGGAAACATATGCGGCCAGCCAGGGCAACCCGGAACAGATCAACCTGCTGCTGCATGAAATAATATTTTCAAACAAGAACAATATGTTGAGATATTTAACCGGTCCACTGGTCCGGCGCGGTCGCATGGCTTTGGATGCCAACTACCATCCACCACCGGGCCAGAGGTTGACTCCCTGGGTGCCGGTGTTGCTGTTGCTGCCGGTGTTGGTCTATCTGTTTGGAGTGCCTTTTGATGCGTTAACCGCCTCGGTGCGGCAGTTGTTGCGTTTCGATCAGGCTTTGTCGCCTGTTCCATCACAACACCAACCCTCTCCCCCACAGTCGGAAGCAGCTGTTCAGCCGGAAAAGAGGAGTGAACAGAGCCTCAGTCGTGACGGAAAGCAGGGGGTTGAACCAGGAAAAGGGGAGACGCAGGCCATCGAAAACGGGAGCAAGCCAGGAGGGGAACCGCCAAAAGTGTCTGAGAAAGCGGAAGATCTGCCGACCTCGCCCACCCCGCTCAGTGTCAGAGAAGCACCGTCCGGTCCCAAGGGGGCAACCCCGCGCCCCATGCCCGAGGCCAAACCTCTGAAACGAAGCACCTACACACCGCAACAGGTAGCTCCATGACATTGGACAAGCCGAACCCGATTGGCCATCAAGCCGCTATGGCAAGAAGGGGACAGCAACCGCGGCCATGGGTTTGATCTCCATATCGCCCAGGGAGAGCAGTTTGATGCGCAAAAATTCTAATTTCTGGATAAAATTGGCAAAATTATCCCGTGCGGCCCGTTGTTGCTCCTCCAATTCAGCAACCAGCTCTGCTTGCTCCTTGTAGGCAGTACGATACTCAGGATCCTGATCTCCAACTGTTTTGGCAATAATTTCCAATGCTTCCTGATGGTTTCGCACCGCAGATCCCGTCTTGCCCTGCATTTGTTGGGTGCGGGACAACCCCAACAATGTCCGCATCAAACCTGAATCAGAATTTTGACGCCGAAAAATGACCATGCCGCGATTGTAGTAGTCGACAGCCGGTTCCAACTGGTTTTCCAGGCGCAGATTATCCCCCATGGCAAGCAAAATTTCAGCTGTCTTTTCATGGTCCTTGCCATACAGATTTTCCACCAGGGAGAGGGTCCGTGTCAAAACAGGCCGACTTTGATTGGGCTTCCCCATTTTTTGATACCCGGTCGCCAACTTGATCAGTACAGGGACCAGATCGGGATGGTTGGTGCCCCGCATGTTTTCCGAGATGGCCAACGCACTCCTCAACAGCTCTACCGACTGGGCATAATCGCCATCATCATACGACAGTTGCGCAAGACTGCTCAGTACCTCCACCCGCGCGCTGTGGTACGGGCCACTGGACTCCATCAAAATATCCTTTGACTGTTGGAAAAGTGACGACGCCAACTCCTTGTTACCCTCCTGAAGCTGCCGTCTCGCTTGGCGCGCCAAAATTATGGCATCTCCCGGCGTCTCCATCATCAATGCCTGTTCCTGAACCTCGGCGATGCGCTGCTGCAATTGCTCGGCTTTCTGCGGATTATGTTGCGCAAGATGGATGGTCGCCAACTGTTTGAGAATGCCGACAGTCAACAGATGGTTTGGATTGGCCATCTCTTCGACAATGGTCAATGCCCGTTCCAGCGTTTGTCGCGACAAGGAGATGCGACCCTGCGCAAACTGAGTGATCGCCAGTTCATTAAGGGGTTCCACCAGTAACAGATCAGACAAGCCGAACTGTTTTTCCAACAGTTGCAGCACCTGTACCTGATATTTTTCAGCCTGAGGAAGATGGTTCTGGCGGCGGTGAAAACCAGCCAGGCGCGTCAAGCTCCAAACCAAGCGCGTATTGTCCGGATCCAGGCTTGTCCCTGCCTGGCTGATCTGCTGATACAAGGCCTCCGCTTCCGCCATGGCATCCGGGGTATTGGCTTGCAGCGTTAATCGGATAAAAACCTCCCAGGGCGACTCGTTCTCCTCCGCTCGGAGAGAGGCGTGCCAGAGAGTCAACGAAAGCGCAGCGACAACAAAAAACAGTTGTCTTTGTCTAGAAGCAAACACCTGAAAAATCCTTTTCTGCCTACATTTCCACGTGGTTTGGCTGCGCATCCCTCCTCCCCGTTGATCGGAGAGGAGGGCGAAAAGAGAGGTTACGGAGCGGACTTGGGCACGGAGGGAATGGCATCGGCATTGCCCGGCTCCGCACGAGGCAAAGCGGGAATGTTGCCCATGGGTTCAACACCCTTGGCAGGCTCGGCACCTTTGGCGGGTTCAACGCCCTTGGTACTGGCGGGATTTTCAGACTCCTTGGCCGGCATCGGTGACGGATTGGCCTCAACAGGCTCCGTCCCGGTACGGGCAGCCGGTTGAGCCTGTTCCATCACCGAAACATTGCCCCCTTTCTGAACCGTCACGAACGCCAGGGTCAAACTGGTGATCATGAAGATCGTCGCCAGTCCTGCCGTCATTTTGCCCAGGAAACTACCCGATCCCCGCGCACCGAAGACACTCTGGGAGCTCCCACCAAAGGCGGCCCCCATGTCCGCACCACTGCCTTTCTGCAGCAGGACGATAAAAATCAAGGAAAAAGAGACCATAATATGCACGACTGTGATGATGAGCGTCATGATAAACCTGTCTACTCCACGTTTAAATTTTTTTTGGATAGGCATCTACAATGGCCAGAAAGGCTTCGGCCTTCAGAGATGCACCACCGATCAGACCACCGTCCACGTCTGGCTGCGCAAAAATGGCAGCCGCGTTATCCGGCGTAACGGATCCACCATAAAGAATTTGCAAAGCGGAAGCAATGGTTGCGCCGACTTGCGCCCTTAATTGTTCGCGAATAAAGCCATGCACCTCCTGAATCTGGTCAGGGGTGGCGTGACATCCTGTGCCGATGGCCCAGACAGGCTCGTAGGCCAACACCCATTGGGAACGCTCTGGGTCCGCCGTCGGCAGCAAACCGAACAGTGCCGCCAATTGGCTTTGAATCACCTCCAGGGTCTGTTTTGCGTTCCGTTCCGCCAAGGTTTCGCCAAGGCAGACAATGGGCCGCAAGCCGACCCGGAAGGCAGCCGCCATTTTCCGAGCCACCAACGCATTATTTTCACCGAAGAGGGTCCGACGTTCCGAATGGCCCAAAATCACATGGCTGCACCCGGCATCTTCCAGCATGGAGCCGGAAATTTCCCCGGTGAACGGCCCGTTTGCCTGCTCTGCCATAGTTTGCCCGCCCAGAAAAAGGTGGGGCGCGGTCATCTGCGACCGGGCCGCAAACAGGGCGGTAAAGGGGGGGCAGAGAATGACGTCACAATGAAGGGTCTGGCTCTGTTGCCGTTCCGCCACCCCGGCAGACACCGCAGCGGCCAGCGTTTGGGCAAACCCAATCGACCCATTCATTTTCCAGTTCCCTACCACCAATGCGCGTCGTTGCATGGCCTCTCTTCTCCAGAACCGATTATCGACAAGGATGCCGCATTGTACAAGATATGGGCATCGGAAATCCAGCGATAATGGTTGAACACCCGTTGCAAATCTGTTTGAATGCTCACTCCATGCACGAGCAGGCGACAGCCGAAAAAATGTGATGCCAGAGAAAGGAATACCGGGTCGACCCCTCCCTGTGCAAACAGATGGCCCTGAATTTTATTTGAAAGCATTGCGATTGACTACATCGGGAAATTGCGATAGCCTTGTTCCGGGTGTTTTCTCGCCCAACGAATCCTCTTAATCATCAGGATGGTTTCGCCGCTGGGGCACCCGACCATGACACCTGATCAGGACATCCCCTTTGAATTGCGACATCAAGGGCACTCATCGTGATCGAAACCGACCTCAAGTATATCCCCAACCCCAAACACAAGGAACCGTAGCAAAGAGGGCGGAAAGGTGCTTTGTGCCCAAGCTGGAGTCACTCCATTGCCCAGATATTATTACAAGAGAGTGTTGAAGATCCAACGTCGTCCCACAAAGCTCGATACGCTACACGCTGTGGTTTGGCGTTCAAGGCCCATCCTGATGGGCAGGGAGGTTGGCATGGATTTCCTGTTGGTTGGAACGAGGTTCCTGACAAAATTCGCAATCAATGGCTGAAGGACAAAAAAATCCAACGTAGAGATCTGCGCGGGTATGGCTTCATGCAAGAGGATAGAACGGACAACATGGTGGACTAGTGTCATGAACACTGAGTGGAGAACATTTGGTCACAGAAATGATTTTGCCTTTGAGTATCGCTTTCAGCCTGACCCGGATGCTGGCAAGGCCGCTACCGCTCTGGAATCCGGTTCATGGGGGGCGTTCCGGTTTTGGGTAAAAGGTCGGAACCTGTGCCAGCACCATCACAAGGGTGAAATGGGTCACGAAATTTCCTGGTATCTCTCCCCACTGTTGAACTGGTTGTCGGAAAACTGGAATCCACTGTTCCATGAGGAGTGCTTTCCTCTTCCATGCGACAAGCGCAATGCACGGATAGGGTATATGGATTCTTTGCGGCGTTACATGGGAGATACGGACCCTGTGGTGGAGGCCAGGGGAGAGGCTTGGTTTGGCTGGTGGCAAAGACACGCTTTGCGCTCCTGCCGACGTGGCGGCCTCTTTCCCGACCTTTTCTTTCGCCGGATGGTAGATTTTTCCGAAATTTCCTGGGGAAATTTTCCGGTGGAGTTTGCTGGCCACTCTGTAACCCCAACGATCCTGCTCAACACAGCTCATCCTAAAAATCTGCAAGACGAGGGAAGGCGGTTCAGTATTGGGCATGAGTTATGTCATATATTGCACGATCGATTCTTTGGCAGTGAGGTTGCCATAGCCAGTGGGCCTTGGGCTCCGGCAAACATTGAGAAAAGAGCCAATGCCTTTTCCGCCATGTTGCTCATGCCGTTGGATCTGATCAACCCATTGATTCGTTCCTTGCCCTGCCCTTTGGACACACTTGATGGAATTCATTCATTGGCCAAACAATTGAGGGTCGGCAGAAGGGCATTGGTTTGGCACCTCTATAATTTAAGCAAATTGGATGAAGCTCAACGCTTGAATTTGGAACAGACGATGAGGGCGTCAGAAGAGGGTCTCCAAAGGCATGAATGATTGCCCGCCCTTGCAACACAAAAAATTTATTTGTATCCCCACATGGCAAGCACGCCGCGTTGAGACAGTATTGCGATGTCAAGACCAATTGCTGTCACGCACCCACTCTGAACCTTCGGAAAGGAAAGCGCAAACATGTTGGCAATTCATGATGTGATCCCCGATCTGTCGTTGCCGGATCAACACGGCGAAGAACGCCGGTTGAAGGCGTTGTTGGGAAAAAAAGGAGGGGTCATCTATTTCTATCCCAGGGACAGTACGCCGGGATGCACGGTTGAAGCCAATGATTTCCAGTCATTGGCGCAGGATTTTGCGGCGTTGGGTTTGACCGTCACCGGCATTTCCCGAGATTCGGTGGCATCCCACAACCGTTTTTGCCTGAAACAGGGGCTGACCTTTACCCTGCTGAGTGACCAGAATACGGAGGCGTGCGCCCAGTTTGGAGTCTGGCAGGAAAAGACCAACTATGGCCGGACCAGCATGGGCATTGTCAGAACAACATTCGTGGTGAATGAAGCGGGCGTGGTGCAAAAAGTCTACCGGGCTGTCAAAACGGCAGGGCATGCCCAGTTGGTTTTGACCGAGGCAAAAGCCGCCTTGTCAAACCAGACGGACGCATAGCACACGGCGAATCAGGGGGAGACGGGCCGCCAGTTCCGTGCCATCTCCTTTGCCTGCGCAACCTGCTCGGGGCTCATCTGCTTCGCAATGATTTCACAGAATTGCGCACTCGTCCGGTCGCCCTGGGCAGCGGCCAGGGTCAACCACATGTAGGCGTGCGTATAATCCTGGGCAACCCCCTTGCCCTCCGCATAGAGTACCCCCAGATCCTTTTGTCCCAGCGGATGGCCCTGCCCAGCCGCCTTGCCAAACCACCGGGCAGCATCCTCGTACGCCTGCGGCAGACCATCCCCCTTGGCGTACAATAGACCGAGGGCATACTGTGCCTTCGCAAGCCCCTGCCCGGCCGCCTTGCCAAACCACCGGGCAGCCTGCACATAATCCTGGGCAACGCCATTGCCAAAAAGGTACATCATTCCCAGGTTGTGCTGGGCTCCCACGTGCCCCCCCTCAGCCGACTGCAACAGCTCAGCCAAACCGTCACGGGGAGACCACGTTTGCACGGCTGGAACAGGGCCGGGATGTCGCTCTTCAGCCGCCTGGGCACTCTCCTGTGAAGGAACGACCGCCAGACGATTGCTGAGAGTACCCCCCGCCTCCTTTGCAACTGGCCGGTCCTGAGTGGCACAGGCGGCTAAAAGGGTCGACAGCACAATAAAAACAAAACATTTCATCACCCCTCCCCTGTTTGTCTTTTGGCGGAACGGGGAAGGGTCAACCCTTGCCGTGTTCCTGCTGCCAATCCTGGGCCTGTTGCCGCGCCAGCTCGATCATCTCCGGGGTCATATATTTTGCCAAAATTTCCAGGTTGTTGGCTGCATCTGGGTAATCCCCCATGATGGCCAAGGTGATCCACATATAGGCTGTCACATAGTCCAGCGGCACCCCCTGCCCGGTCGCATACAGGAAGCCCAGGTTGTTTTGCGCCATGGACAACCCTTGTTCGGCCGCTTTGTGATACCAAAGGGCTGCCTCCTCGTAATCAGGTGTCACGTTACCGTTGCCCGTCGCATACATGGCCCCCAAATAATATTGGGCCATCACATTGCCCTGCGCCGCCGCAGAACGAATCTCCGCCAACCTTTCGGCTGCAACCTCTTCACTCTCTACCTCTTCGGCAGCAGACTCCTCAACCACCACCTCCTCGGCTTCAACCTCCTCAACCACCGCCTCCTCGGCAGCAGACTCCTCAACCACCGCCTCCTCGGCAGCAGCCTCCTCAACCACAGACTCCTCGGCTTCAGCCTCCTCAACCACAGACTCCTCGGCTTCAGCCTCCTCAACCACCGCCTCCCCGGTCGTAGCCTCCTCGGCTAACACCTCCTCGGCCGCCAAAGTCCCCTCCTCTTCCATGGCTTCAACAGTCACCGGCTCAACAGTCACAGCGGAATCAACGGGCTCGGTTTTTACCTCTGCCGCAGGCCACTGGGAACTTTTCGCTTTGGCCAGCAAAAAATGGCTCTGCAAATCGGTAGAAAAGAGTGTACCCCAATGGGGGGAGAGGGATTCAGGCAAATCGCTGTTCATGGCTCAAACTTCCTGTCGGCTCTGCCGATGCAAAAGGTGTCTGTTGCGCAATCAACCGCCTGCGCCCCATGAAGGTAACAGACAAGGGGATGCCGTGCAATGGCCCTGTCATAAACCGCTCATTGCCTGTTTTAATACGGTTACGTTGTGCCGGAACAGCTCCAGAAAGGTGGCAGCCGGGCCATCGGCTGCCGACAAGGCATCCGTGTATAACGTCCCACCCAACACCGCCCCCGACTCCTTGGCCAGTTGTTGCACCAGACGTGGATTGCTCTTGTTTTCCAGGAAAATGGCCCGAATTTTTTCCCGCCTGATCTGGCGAATCAACTCGGCAACCTGACCGGCAGAGGGTTCGGCCTCCGTGCTGACACCCACCGGAGCGAGAAAGGTGACACCATAGGCGCGGCTGAAATAGCCAAAGGCACCATGACTGCTGACCACCGTTCGCCGTTCGGCCGGAATGGTATCCAAAGAGGCCCTCACCCAACGGTCCAGATCCAACAGTTGCTGGCGGTAATGGTCCGCATTGCGTTGAAACAGGGCTGCCTGGTCTGGGGCTGCCCGCGCCAATCCATCGGCAATGTTGGTCACATAAACCAACACATTGCGCAGATCATGCCAGGCATGGGGATCAGCCTCCTGTCCCGACGCTCCCGGCTCAGCCTGACCAAGCAAAGCCAGGGCTTGGATGCCATCGCTGGCCGTGACCACCGACCCCTTGAAGTAGGAGGCCTTGACCAACCGTTCGATCCAACCCTCAAAGCCCAACCCATTGATCACAAACAGATCGGCATCCCGCAAACCGATTGCGTCGGCCGGCGTTGGTTCATAGACATGCGCATCCCCATCGGCACCGACCAGACTTTTGACCGTCACCGCCTCCCCCCCCACCTGCCGCACCAGATCGGCCAAAATGCTGAAGCTGCACACCACCGTCAGGGGAGGAGTGCCCCGGGCCGCCACCGGCATCGACACGACCAGCAGGATGCCCATGAATACCAACCACCAACCCTTTGCTGTACGGTGCATAGCCTTAGCCCTTTCGATGATGTCCCACAGTACCGAACCGCGCCCGCACCACGCCCAGGGGACCAAAGGAGAGGGAGAGCAGGTAAAAAAACCCAGCGGTCAGAATAATGGCGGGACCGGAGGGCAAATTGTAGTGAAAAGAGAGGACCAAGCCGATAAAACCGGCGAGCAGGGCGATCAACACCGCGACCGCCATCAAACTCCACACATCCCGGGCCCAAAAACGGGCAGCGATGGCGGGAAGCATCATGATACCCACCGCCATCATGGCCCCCAGGGTGTGAAACCCGGCCACCAAATCCATGGCGACCAAAGCCAGAAAAAGGGTCTGCCATAGGGCTTTCGCGCCGCGCTGGCTCCCCAGGTAACCCGGGTCAAAGCTGTCGATGATCAAGGGACGATAGAGCAGGGCCAGTGCGACCAGGGAGAGAGAGGCAATCGAGGCGGCCAGCAGCAGAGCCTGGTCATCCACCGCCAGCACAGAGCCAAACAGCATGTGCAACAGATCGACATTGCCCCCTTTGGTAGAGACAATCAGCACACCGGCGGCCAGAGAGACAAGCTGAAAGGCCGCAAAGCTGGCATCCTCCTGCAGCAAAGTCAGCCGGGAGAGGGTACCGGCCAGGACCGCCACCAGCAGGCCGGCCACAAATCCCCCCAGGGTCATGGCTGGCAGAGAGAATCCGGCCAACAAAAAGGCAATCGCCACCCCGGGCAGGATGGCATGGGACAGGGCATCTCCCATCAGGCTCATGCGACGCAGCATCAACAATACCCCCACTGGCCCACAGCCCAGCGAAAGGGCCAGACAGGCCACCAAAGCCCGCCGCATAAAGGAAAACTGCACAAAAGGGTCAACCCAGTATTCATAGCTGGTCATGGGTTCTCCGACTGGCAAAGGGGTGCGTCATTATCCCAGGCCTCACTCATGCTGCGGGCCTGTTCCCAGTGGTCAGCCGTCAGCACCTGGGCAGTCGCTCCCCAGGCCAGGGCGCGGCGGGCCAACAACAGTGTGGTGGGAAAATGGCGGCGTACCTGCTCCAAATCGTGCAAAACCGCCACCACTGTACGACCCTGTTGATGCCAGTTGGATATCAGGACCAACAGGTCAGCAACCGTGCGATCGTCTATGGCGGCAAAGGGTTCATCCAGTAAAATGACGGGAGCATCCTCCACCAGGATGCGGGCAAACAGCATCCGTTGCCGTTGGCCGCCGCTCAAGGTACTGACCACCCGATGGGCAAAACCGCCCAATCCGACGCTTTCCAATGCCAATTGGGCCTGTTGGCGATGGGTTCGGCTCACGCCTCCCCAGGCTCCCACCCGCCGCCAATGGCCGATCAGGACCGCATCCCAGACCGAAATGGGGAAATTCGCTTCCAATTCTGTCTGCTGCGGCAACAGGGAGAGATCCCCATGGCCAATGCCCTCCAGATAAATCTCCCCCTCCAGAGGGGGCAGCAACCCTTTGATGCCTTTGAGCAGTGTGCTTTTTCCCGCCCCGTTCGGGCCGACCACAGCCGTCAGAGAACCCCGCTCAATCTGGCCGGAGAGGTGATGAATGGCGGGATGGCGTTCATAGCCCAGGGTTAAATTGTCCAGACGAATAACCGGGTTCATGCTGGCCAACCCACCCAATCCAACGCCACGGCGACCGCCAGCCAGAGTGCCGTCACCAAAACCGCCACCACGCCCAAGCGTTGCGCCACCCCCCAGGCAAACGGAGAACAGGGGGGCTTTTCATGGCAAGGGCGTGCAACAGGGGGAGCGGCAGAAAAAACGGTATCCATTGGGCATACATCCTCTGTTCAGAGTCAGACCCACTGACCGGCTGCATAACCGGAAGACCAGGCCCACTGCAGATTATAACCCCCCAGTTGGCCGGTTATATCCACCACTTCGCCGATAAAATAGAGTCCTGGTATGGTTCGGCACTCCATGGTTTTGGACGCAAGATGGGCGGTATCCACCCCACCGGTGGTCACTTCAGCCAGCCGGTAGCCTTCGGTTCCGGTCGGCGTCACGGTCCAACGATGCACCGCCTCGGCCAACTGGCGCAAGCGGGCATCCGCGATTTCGGCCATTCGACCCGCAATCGCCAGATGGTTGAGGATGGCGTGGGTCAATCGCCTGGGCAGATGTTGAGACAGTACGGTTGCCACCTCCTGCCGGGGATTGCATGCCCGGGCGTGGCGAAAAACAGACTCCAACGCCACCCCTGGCAGCAGGTTGATCCGAACAGGCTCTCCGGCGCGCCAATGGGAGGAGATCTGCAAAATGACAGGCCCGCTCAAGCCCCGATGGGTAAAAAGCAGCGGACCGGAAAAGCGGACCTTCTGACAGTGAACACTGGCCTCCACCGCCAGCCCCGCCAAGGTTTCCCCGGTCAAAAAACCGCTGCGCGGCAGCAGCAACGGCACCAGCCCAGGCCGGGTCGGTACCACGGTCAACCCCCACTGCCGGGCCAGACGATAGCCCAAATCGCTGGCCCCCAGGGCAGGGAATGAGAGTCCACCGCTGGCCACCACCAGGGAATGGCCTTGCCAGACAGCCTGCTGGGTATGTACGGCAAAGCCGGCTGCGGCCTGTTCCACCCGTTGCACCGACTGGCCCAGATGGAACTCAACCTGCGCACTCCGACACCCCTCCAGGAGCCAAGTCACCACCTGCCGGGCTGAGCCGACGCAAAAATATTGACCGCCCGGGCGTTCTTCGACCGCAATGCCCGCCCGGGTCAGCCGGTGTACCACCTGCTCGGCCCCGAACTGGCCCAATGCGGCGGTGCAAAAGCCCGGGTGTAAAGAAAGATAGTGGTTTTTGCTCACGGTACGGTTGGTGAGATTGCAGTGACCGCCACCAGAGATGCAAATTTTTGCCCCCGGTTGCGACCCATGATCCAGCACCAATACCCTGCGCCCGCGCCGACCCGCCTCAAGGGCACACATCAACCCGGCCGCCCCAGCCCCCAGGACAATCACATCCCAGTGGGCTCCGTTCATCGACCCAGTTTGTCCCGCATGACCAGCATCCGCCCATCTCCGTGCAACAGATCGGATGGGGCGGTACTGCGACGCAGCGGCAGGCGGAAAAGCAGCAACAAGGTGACCAGCAAGACCGCCAGGAACACCTCTCCAATGGTCATCAGGATCGGTTGCCAAGGCAGTGGCAGCACTTCAAAGTCATATCCGGGGGGCAGCAAATCCTGATATTGCGCGATAATGTTTTTAAAACCATCGTCCAACAGCAGACGCAACAGCGGAATACAGCCAAAAACAGCCACACCCCCCCCTACTGCAGTTGCCAAAATCATTTGCCAGATCAATTTGGCATAGATCCCTGCCGCCGTAAAACCACGGCTGAGCAGGATACCATAGTGGTGGCGACGGTGTCCAATCAACGCGCCCACCTGGGCCAGCAGCAGTGCCGACAAAAAAAGCCCGAACGTCAGCGCATAGGCCGGTACCATGGTGGTGAGCAGGTCGCTCAGCAGATTAAAACGGTTCAGGGCGTCCTGATACATGGTTTGAATACTCAGGGCATGGACATTGTCCGGAGTGCGAAGTGCCAGCAGACCCTGAATGCCTCGACTCAGGCGGGTCGGGTCGGGCACATAGACATGGACGGCCGCCAAAGAAGAGCCATCGCTGGTGACATCCCAGGGCACAAACAGTGGTGTCACGGTTGTGTTGGGTGCCACCTCCTCTGGACACAACATGCCCCTCATCGCATTGGAGCGTGGCAGCCGCTGGCAAGGCAACCACAAACGGTTATTGTTGTCGTGGTTGAGAGTATCCCAAACCTCCTGTGGGGCACCGGCTTCACTGGAAAGAATCTGGGCGACCGCCCCGTTGTTGAGGGGACGATAATCCATATTTTCCGGCTTGGAACAGATCTCCTCCTTGACTTGTGGCAGGTCTGTCAAGCCGGTGGCTGCCACCGCCGAGTGAACACATCGCTCATAGCCGGTCAGAGCCTCTTTAGGAAAAGAGTTGGAGACCAACCATTTATAATGGTCCGGATCCCCCCTGCCCTGATTCAGGGGATTATAGCGCAGGTCAGGAAAATGGTAGGCCGCCAGCAAGGCGTTGTAGGTGGAGAGCGGAAACAGAAAAGCCACCTTTTCCATACTGGGAATATGGTGTACCCACCGCACGGTAAAGGGAACCAGCCACTCCTCGTTGCCGACGGTAACTTTCAACCACAGGGTGTGCAGGGCATTTTTCAGATCCCCCTGCGGCAATTTGGCCGGCAGCCGGCGCAATTTTTTTTGCTGCAGGATGGGCTGAATCGCCTCTCGATAGGCGGCATAATCAAACTGGCGTGCAAAGAGGGATTCGCTCAAGATAACCGTCAACGGCAACCCCTGCCAGCCATTGGCAGCGGCATCCGCTTTCTCCTCCTCCGGCAACGACTCCCCGCTGGTCGGCTCCTCCCCTTTTCCGGCCCCTGCTGTCACGGGTGGGGCGGGGGATTGTTGACCCGGTATGGCATGGAATCCCAGTTTCCACAGCGGATCATCGGTATAGACACCCCAGCCAACCCAGGGCACGCCGGAGGTCCAGATCCCTTCGGCTGGCAGGCGAATCTGCGGACTGTTTTCTGCCAAACGTCGATAGGGGTGGACCGTGATGCCGAAGGACTCCCCCGGCAAATTTTTTTCCAGTGCTTTCAGCCGATCCAACAGAGTGGTCTGGATCCCTTCATGGTTTTCCCAATGGGCCGTGACCCAGATGGGAACCCCATAGGGCCGAAGGGTACCGAGAATGGCATCGGTAAAGCGGTCCACCAGACCGGCCCGGGTGCCCACCAACAGCAGAGCCATGCTGAGTACCAGTGCCAGCAGCAGGGTCAACCAGAAAAAGTCACGGCCGCCACTGACGCAGCCAAAACGGCCACACACAAAAGAACGCCAATAGGCCCGACTTCCCATCCTTGCCCAAACGGGAATGATTCTGAAAGATTTTGTCTTTTCCATTATGTTTTTTTTTCAAGGAGAGGCCAGAGTTTTAATGCGATGGAGCCATTGGTTGAACAGAGGGCACTGTGCCTTCATGGTCTCCAAACCCACTGCAAGGGCGGCCAATGAGCCATGCCACGGTTTGTCATACTCACAATAAAGTTTTTCAATACGCTTGCTGGGTGCTGTTCGGACACTATCGTTAATCTCCTCTGGAGAGCCGAATGCATGGCGGATTTGCCGGAACGCATCGGCCAGCTCTATCCGGTTTATCCCCTGTGCCAGCCCATCCGGGTCACTGAACAGCAGGGCTTCAAATTCATGCATCTGTACATAGGGAATAAATCGCCGGGCAGCTTCGTCGCCCAATTTTGCTCTGATTGTATTGCCCAAGGCAAACACGACGCACGCCTGTTTATCCGCAACCGTCGATTGCCTCTGCGCATCTTCCTTGCCCGGAAAGTCCCGATGCAAGCCGTAATAATCGACAAAGGTGGTGCAATAGGCTGTAGCGTCCGCCAGCAGTCGTGCTTTCACATCGGTATACAGTCGATCAAATCGAATGTTTCCACCTTTATGCCCTGGTCTGCCGATCAGCGTCGCACGCAAATCAACACCGGCAAGAATGAAAGATTCGTACAATAACTCATTGATAAATCTCTCTTCTGTCTGACCTTCACAGATTACATGAACCCGAATCACGGTCGTGGCCTGCCACCCAGGACATTCTTGCTCCACAATTCACCCACCGAATATTCCTCCAACCAGGCGGCAAAGCTCTCCTCCTGGTATCGTATAAAGCGGGTCTGACCATTCTCCCGCTCCACCACGATCAAATCATCCATCGAAAATTCGCTCACCAGTGCCGCCGACTGGGTAGCAACGATCACCTGCATACGCCTGGAGGCCGAACGAAGCAGGGAGCCCAACAAGGTGAGGGCATACGGATGCAGGCCCAGTTCCGGTTCATCAATCACGATCGTGCCGGGCGGGTCAGGCTGTAACAGTGCCGTCACCAGACAAACAAAGCGAATAGAACCGTCTGACAGTTGGCTCGGCCACAGAATATAGTCACTGCCCCTCTGCTTCCAGAGCAGCCACACCTGCTCCTCACCTGTGGGGAGTTCCCTTGTTCTGAAAACAAAGTCATCGAAAAACGGTACCGCCAGGCGAACAGTTTGACAAATTTTTTGGTAAATTGCCGGGTATTCCCGCTGCATTCTGCACAAAAATGCCGCCAGATTGGAGGCATCAGAACGCAGAAAGCCATCATCGTGCGAAGCGACCCATCGCTTTACGGCTGCCATTTCACCGGTGTCATGAAAATGAAAAATGGTACATTTAAAACGCACTGCATGATAATCACCCCTGTCTGCATCTGGGGTGGCCTGCTGGATCTGTTGCGTATCGGCCAGCGACTCCCTGTGCCCACTGCCCAGGGAAATAGGGCCTGCGGTACCCGGTGCTTTGTCATAATCGAGTTGCTCTTTGGCAAAAACAAAACCACCCTCCGCTGTAGGTTCCAGGGCTGCATGATAACCGCACAGCCCAACCTGAATAGTGAACGCAAGCTGCGGTGTCTCTTTCGTCCCAAAGCTGACAACCCGATCAGCCCCCCCCTGTCTGGTTGTCCACAGCTGTAGCCTTTTGGATAGCAACGCACCCAACAGGTAAAAAAAAGAGACAAAATTACTTTTTCCCGCCCCGTTGGCACCAATCAACACGTTCAGATCACCCAACGCCAACGACTCCAGTGTCTGAATGGATTTATAGCCTTTGATGGAAATGCGGGAGATGGAATGGGCTGGCATGGTTGGGGTCAACCATTGCCAAGCGACTGCACGGAGCTCATGTCTGCATCTCCGCCGGGTTGGCCTTTTTGCCCCCTTTCAGACGCAGCAGACAGCGGTTATTGGAGACCATCAACCAATGGCTCACCCGTGGGTCAATGGCATCCGAGCGGTGGTGCGTCACCCAGATGACCATCCGATCACCTTTTGCCAACCAGCGATCCACCAACCCCATCACCTCCTGGCGGGTATCCGCGTCCAGGTTGCCGGTTGGCTCGTCCGCAAACAGGACGTGGGGATCATGGATCATGGCCTGGGCCAACGCGACCCGTTGAAACTGCCCACCCGACAGCTCATTGGGAAAACGTTCCAGAAACTCCTCGGGCGCAGTCTCCTCGATTCGGGCACCAGTCTCGTCCCGCAACAGCACCCGATCCATCGCCGCATGGACGCGGCGGTCCATCTCGCTGTTGGAGAGACCGCCCAACAACTCCAGCGGATAACGCAAATTTTCCCGCACCCGCAGATAGGGGGTAAGGGTGCTGTTCTGGTAGGCAAAGCCAAAACAGTGCCGTCGAATATGGGTCAGACTGAGGGTGGACTCCTCCGAATCCAACCCCTTCGGCCCCCAGACCGCCCGGTTGCCGTCGGGAAAAGTCCAGCGGACAAAGCCCTCGGTGGGCCGTTTCAGAAAGGTCAGCAGGTAGAGCAGGGTACTCTTGCCGCTGCCACTGCGCCCCAACACCGGCAACCGGCCAGAGATCGATTCGCTGTCCAGCCGCAAGCCACCCACATGCAGATTAAAGGCATTACCCCACGTCACGGTGGCGGTTCGTACCTGCATCCCCCAACTCATGGCAAAAATTCCTGCGGAATCCAGTAGCCACGCCGTCCGCCCAGGGTGTGGGCATAATGGTAGGATTTATCCGGTCCCAACGGCTCCCGTTGCACCGCCCCTTCCACCTTGAGCAATGCCCGTCCGTTGGGGGTGGCGTCGGGACAACTGCGGGCTTGATGGGTGGTCGCCTTGAAGACAGGCTTGAAAAAATCCCGTTCAATCACCTCCAGAATCTCCTTCGACTTGATGGCCCACAAGGCCAAACGCCGCAACTCACACACCGGCACCGCCAATATGCTCTGACCCTTCTGGTCGAGCAGCGGTTTTTTCTCCTTGTCCAGCACGATCAGACGACCATCCTTGTTGCGCTCAATCTGCTCTGCCGACAGGGCGTTGACATTGTAGCTCAACAGAGGGCTGTGACGGCGGACCGGCAAGCCGCCCCGGCGTTGGGCATACTCGGCCGGAGTCTCGCCCGCCACATCAATCGGCGGCCGCCGGATCTCCTGTTGCAGACCCAGCACCATGGCACTGATCAAAGCCCGGCGCAACTGGCTCTCCGGCAGATCAAAATAGCCCTCAAACCCCCGCAGAATGCGAATCCAGGAGGAGAGTTCGCCACTGTTGATCCACAGCTCTTCCGTCACTTTGTCATCCGCCTCGATGTAGGCAATCTGGGTGGTATCATAGACCCGCTTTTCGCACTGATCCCCCAGCTCCCCACAGGCCCCCTGTTTGAGGATATGCCAATAGACCCCGGGAATATCGACCCGTTCCCGCCGCAACCGCTCGATGACCGCGCTCAGTGCCGCCCCCCCCCGCACATCCAGGATAATCTCGTTGATCAGCTCAGAACTGGCCAACTTTTCAACCGTCTGCACCATGCGGGAGATCAGACTGTTGTCACCCATCTGGAAAAAATGCTCCGAGGTTTTACTGGTGGTCGGCAGACTGTTGGTCAGCAGATAGTGGGCCTGGGAGGCAAACAGCTCGTAGGCATTATTGTAGGCGGTGGGATTTTTGACCTGCTCGGCATGAGAAGGGGTACGGATAAAAAACGGGATAATATTGTTGGTCTTGCCACCCGCAGCATCCCCGCCCCGCAGCAGCTGCGCCAGGGTATTGGCATCGATGGACCGCTTGTATTTTTTGCCACGCACCGCGTGGGTATCCTTGTACCCGCTATCCCCGATCATGAAGAGCAGTTTGACATTGTCCGGGCAGGCGGTCATATCCCGCTTCAAGGTCTGCTCCAGCCCGCCAAAGCTGTTCTCCTCATAATCATCCGCATCATCGCTGGTCACCTGAACCTTGGAGATGGCCTCCTGAAACTGAGCCAGCGACTGCTGTTGCTGTTCCGCATCCATGGTGCAACTCTCCGGGAAGGGATACCCCTCCCCCACCCCATCCCCCAGGCTGTTGCTCAGGCGACTGTCGGCGTAGCGGTCCCGATAGACACGAAAACCGAAGCGGAACTGGGTCTCCCGAAAGCCCTGGGTATTTTTCAGGGAGTGGATGATCTCCTGGATCACGCCCGGCTGATTTTCGGTGCCTCGAACCGCATCAATGGCCTGCTCCATGCTGGCGGTACCATCCAACAGGAAAAAGATGTCCACCTGTTTTTTGCTGCTCAAGGATTGGACCTGGGGCATGATCTCCCGGGCCAGCGAGGGGGCAATGGCCACCGTGTCGGAGTCGATGCGGCGGGCCACCAGACCCGGACGTGCCAGAGCCACCTTGTAAAAACGGCGGCCATTGGCCGCAGCCGGTCCTGAGACAGCGGCAGCCAACTCGTTGGGCGAAACATTTTCCCCCCGGGCATTGACCATATCCAACACCGGAATACGCAGAGGAGATTGAAACCAGGAGCTCCCCCCCTCCACCGGTTGACAGGCCTTTTGATCCTGGCTCAGGGCATCATTCAGCTTTTCGTAGGTACAAATGGTTCCATTGCCTTTGCCATCCGGGGCCCGCAAATCTTCCCGGGGCCGGAGACTGAAGGCATTGTTCCAGACAAAGCCGTCCTTTTTGGCGACCCACCCCAACAAAATATCATCATCCTCCAGACGATAACGGTCCCCCACCAGCAGGGCACGATCGGTCTGGTCAAAAATAAAATACATGTGGAAACGGGAGGCCCCTTCCCGACAACTGTTGCGACCGCCGATACACTCTTTCAGGTCTGGATCCTGAAAAATTTGCACGGTGGGCTCCTTGCCGCCCTCTGTCCGGGCAACGGTATCGGTCTTGACAAAAAATTTCATCTCCAGGCCAGAGTCACTCTTGATGGGGGTGTTGCGGCAGAGCAGATCCGCCTTCTGTACCCACCCAACGGCTGGCTCCTTTGACTTGAAGCGATGGGAACGAATCTTGACCCGATCCTTGCTCTCCTCGGTAATCTCCATTTGCTGGTTGAATTCCAGGGTTCCCTCCCGCTGATTGCCACTGGCCTCTGCAAAGATGGGAGCCTCCTGCCGAACGGTACGCGCCACACCGGCCCATTTCAACCGGCTGTTTTCGTAAAAGCGTGCAAAATCCATCTTTGCGCAGCTGCCGGAGGAGTCCTCCCCGCCCCAGACAGGAGCCGCAGACACAACGGGCAACAGGCTCAACAAAACAGCCAGGCGACAATAAAAAACGGGCATTATTCTCACGGCAACGCATCCCTCTCTATTAAGGATATGAACACAATCCTGCCATTTCAGCACTCCAAAGGGGGCAGAATATGGGAATCTGCAACGCTATTCAATGGTTGGTATTTTCCACATTCTCTCTCTGCGGTGAAATTTTTGCCGTTGGGTGCAATACCAGCCGAAAACCGGCTACGGCAAACAGGCTCGGCATGCAAATGGGTTGGCTGTTATTGGTATCCCCCCCCCAATCCTCCTCACCCACCAGATAGTATCCCATTGCACAAGGGGAACGGGTCCACTCAGTCCCTCCCCGCAACAATGACTTCAAGGGGGTGGAGTCAAAGCCATCGCTGGGCTTGGGCAGCTGGGCACCGGTATTGTAGAGGTGGATGATGGTTGCGGCCCACTCTTCCCGGGAGGGAATGTCATAGGAACAGCCGGTTTTTTGACTCAGCCACAGGCCAAACTCATGAGCGGCCTCCCAGGAGATGCCCCGGACGGCCGGGCTACTCTCTTCGCCCTGGTTCCAGGAGAGGCCCAGATAGGAGAGCAGCCGCTCTTTCTCCTCGCCATCCGGGCTCTTTGCCAGATAATCCGCATACTCCTTGAACAAGGCACGGCTGAGGGGCTGGGCCTGGATCGAGAACGGTGCATCCACCACAATCGGTTCCAGGTGGTGAAAATCGGTAAACGGATACAGGCCGGAAGTGGGGGTGGGCAAAGGATAGCGACCCGCCGGAATGTTCAGCAGGGTGATGGGAGGAGCGTTCGGACTGGCCGCCTCTGTGGTTGACAGTTGACAGTCGGGAACGGCTGCCGACTCTTTGGGCTGTGGTGCAGTGGCACGCCAATCGGGATATGTCAACCATCCACCGACTCCCAGCAACAGCAGGCCCAACACTATCCAGGGATAACGCCCCGCCCCGGCACGGCCATCTCCCCGTTTGACCCGCACCGCTCCGGCCTGGGCATATCGGTTGTTGTGGGAACGGCGCGCAGGGGTCGAGTGGGCATTGCCCCGGCTTGAAGATGAAAACAGGTCACGTAATTTCAAAACGATTTCTCCCCAAGGATGGCAAATCCAGGGATGGTCACAAAAAAATCCCATCGGCTATCGTTCATCGCGCTTTCCGGGCAGGATTGTCAAACCATCCCATGATGAACCGCATTGAGTTCACCCGCTATTGTGCCCGTTAATGGGTTGGCAGACAATGGTTTAATGGCTGTTGTGGCCGTTCGTTGCCTGATCGTTGGATGGCCTGTACGCAACCTGGGGATGGCTATCAATAATTTGGCTCGTCCATTGCATTAACATCCAAAGTCACGGCCATTTCAGGCCGCATTTTGTAGAAAATATCAAACATACAAAATATTTAGGAGATGAACCATGAACTTTTCCGAACATCAGCATGTGTCAACCGCTCCACATCAGATCCTCTACGCTGCCAACAATCCGACAGCGTTTGCGCATCCGGAAGCGGCGATTTCTGGTCAGCGCGAACAGGCCGCTGTGTCCGCAGGAACGGCACCCAGTGACCCGCTGCTGCTGTTGGAAAGCCGGATGGCCAACATGCGCCATGCGATCGCCCACTGGAAAAGCCAGGCGCATGCATTGCAGGAGAGCGGGCGGGCATTGGAAGCGCAAAATGCTGTTTTGCAACAGGAGATCACCGTCCAGGCACAAAAACTATCGGCATGGTCCCTCCGATGCGAGGATATGGAAAAAATAGTTATGGAAAAAGAGCAAATCATTGCCGAGCAGGCCGAAAAAATGGTTGCGTTGGAAGGTGAGGCCACTATTCTCCAGTCGCACGCCAACGGGCTGACTGCCGAGCAGAATCAACTGCACCACAAGCTGTCCGCTGCGGACAAAACCATCATCGATCTGGAAGCCTACATCATGCTGCTGGAACAGGACAACAGTGCCCTCAAGCAACAGGTCAACCAAATGACTGGCACCAACGGCCAACTGCTCACCGGATTGACCGGCTTGTTGGAACGCTTTACGGTGGATGAAGAGGGTGAGTCATCGGATGCGATTGCCACGCTTGGCCAGGCTTGAGGCGGGTTGACAGAACTCTGTCTCGCACCTGATCTGGGGACCGTCACGGTCCCCAGATTTCCGCAATCATTTGAAACATTCGGAAGAAAATTTCACACGTTTGCGGCCAGAGTGTTCTGGATGCGGGTAATGGTCTGCTGCGCCTGAACAAAATCACACCCAAAAAATTGTTCCACCAGCAATTCGGCTTCTGTCACCAGCTGGCAACCGGCCAACTGGCTTTCCAGTTGCTCCACCCAGCGCATGCCCTCCACCACATCCTTGCTGGCAGCCATGGCGTGCAATTTTTCCAACAACTGGTACAGCAACGCCCGTTTTTCCTGATCCATGAATTGGGACAGATCGACCTGCTGCGCACCATGGCCCGCCCCACCCCACTGGTTGAGGGCTGTCAAAACCTCTTCCATGCAGTGTTGCAAGGTCGTCCATTTTTGCTGCAACATCTCATCCGTGGAAATGGCCCCGCCGGTCAACTCCTGTTCCAGATCCCTGGCCGCACGGGTCAAAGAGAGGGCACCCAGATTGCCCCCCGCACCGACCAGCCCATGCACCAGAACTTTGGCCTGACCATACTCTTTTTCGGCTAGTGCCTGTTGCAGCCTGGCCGAGGTATCCAGAGTGATCCGGAAAAATTTACGCAACAAAATGCGGTAGAGCAATCGATTGCCCACGACGTTGGACAGCCCCACCGACAGGTCAAAACCGGGCAGGTTGGGAACAACGTGCAGGGAATCTCCTGTTTCATGCTCACCGGGAACAACCGTTGGGGCCTGAGCAGGTTTCCAGGCTGGCAACCATCGGTGCAACACCTGACGCAGCGTATCAAAGTTGATGGGTTTGGTGAGATGGTCGTTCATGCCACTCTCCAGGCATTGTTGCCGGTCGTGCTCAAAAGCATGGGCCGTCATGGCAACGACTGGCAGGCCTTCCAGGCCTGGTATTTTCCTGATTTGGCGCGTTGTTTCCATGCCATCCCATCCAGGCATGTGCAAATCCATGAAGACCAGATCAAAGGGTTGTTGGGCGACAAGCTCAAGTGCGCCCTGACCCTCTCCGACCAGAGTGACCACACACCCCTCTCTCTGCAATATTTCCCGGGCAACCTGCTGGTTGATGGCTATATCCTCCACCACCAGAACACGGACTCCCGCAAAGGGCGGTCCCTGTTTGCGGCGTTCCGACCCGGATTGCAGATGGGGGTGGGATTCAGAACTGGGAACTTTTATACTCATGTCCCACCACATGGATTGGCTGAAGGTGGATCGACAAACCTTTTACTAACGGGGAAAGGCGCGTAAAAGGTATTTTGGCTGGAAATTTCATGCCAGACTTTTCCCCCTCCGGCGGTGGCAGAAGGTTCTTATGAGGTGAAGAGGCTATGAGTCCAACACAAGAGAACAGAACCATATTACTGGTCGATGACGAGGAGATGACACTCAATACGAGCCGTTTGTGGTTGCTCAAGGCCGGATTTTCCTCTGTGTATACCCTCAGTGACAATCGGCAACTGCTGCCCCGCCTGGCGGAAAACCCGGCTGTGAATGTACTGGTCTTGGATCTGGTCATGCCCCACAACTCCGGGCTGGAGCTGTTGCCGGAGGTCGTTCGTCTCCACCCGGAGGTTCCCGTCATCGTCATGACCGGCTCGCAGGATGTGGCAGGTGCGGTCGAGTGCATGAAACAGGGAGCCGTCGATTATCTGCTCAAGCCGGTGGACCCCGACCGCTTTGTCACCAGCATCCGCAATACCCTGCAAATGCAGAGCCTGCGCTGTGAACTGCTGGCCATCCGCGACCGCCTGCAGACCGGCACCTTGGAAAACCAGTCAGCATTCTCCGCCATATTAACACGCAACGCCCATATGCAACAGCTCTTTCGGTACATAGAAGCGGTCTCCGCTTCACCGGAACCCCTGTTGATCACGGGGGAAACCGGAGTCGGCAAGGAGCTGTTCGCCAGGGCGGCGCATGACGCCAGCCGCCGCAGCGGGGCCTTTATCGCCGAAAATCTGGCGGGCCTGGATGATCAGGTCTTTACGGACACCCTGTTCGGCCATCGGCGCGGGGCCTTCACGGGGGCGGACAAGGAGCGCAAGGGGCTGGTGGCCGAGGCAGAGAATGGCACCCTGTTCCTGGATGAGATCGGTGAGATCGGACCCCAGGCCCAGATCAAGTTGTTACGCCTGCTGCAGGAAAAGAGTTATCTCCCGCTGGGGGCCGACCAGGTCGTGCGCACCGACACCCGCATTATTGCCGCCACCAACCTGCATCTGCCGGATCTGGTGGCGGAGGGCCGTTTCCGCAAGGATTTGTACTATCGGTTCTCTTTTCACCACGCCCATGTGCCGCCGCTGCGGGAACGGCGGGAGGATTTACCCCTGCTGGTGGCCCACTTTCTGGATGAAGCCGCCACAGCCATGAACAAACCTGTCCCAACCCCACCGCGCGCCCTGTTTGATCATCTGGCGGTCCACCCCTTCTCCGGCAATATCCGGGAACTCAAGGCCATGATATATGATGCCGTGGCCAGACATCAGGGCCACGTCATGTCCCTGGCCAGTTTTCGTCATCTGCAGCCCGAGTTTGGTGAAACCGTCACCCCAACCCTGGCAGACAACCCGCTGCTCACCCTCTCACCCAACGCCTTTCCCACCCTGCGGGAGGCGGAAACCATCCTCATCCGGGAGGCACTCCAGCGGGCCGGTGGACGCAAAAGCGTTGCAGCAGCCCTGTTGGGCCTGACCCGCCAGGCACTCTACAGCCGCTTGAACTCCGGCAAAGAGAGTGATCGTTTCGGTGATCTTTAACGCGCACTCCCGACCCTCCCGGCCCACCCTGTCACCAACCCTTGCCGACACCATGCCCATGGGCTGTAAAGAATATTTTACAATTGGGCTGTTTTTGTCATCGCTTGGCTATCGTATTGATAATCATTATTAAAAATGGCCACCCACCGCCCATTGCACTTGCTGCGCATCCTTTGAATTGTCAAGCTTTCTTTCCGGTGTTTTATTATATAACATACTGAAATTGCAACGATTTCATTATGGCACTATTCATGCTCCCTATTCTGTCAATCGGGCAGTTTGTTGCAAGTCCGGTTGGATCAACAACCGAACAGACTGCCATCTAGCTGAAAACAAGGAGATAAATGATGAATAGCATCCGTAATATCGTGAATATGGTCGATTATAAATCGTGCGATGAGATGCAAGAGGCATTGCAGATTGAGGTCGGCTCGAACGGATTCAGTATTTGCCATCGGGACCATGCCGTCGTTGGAGAGTGCATCATCGATGGCATTCAGGATCTGGGGGTTGCCCAGGAGTTGTCGGAGATGCTCATCGGCGAGTTCGAGTGTGAGCGGGAAGCACAAAGAGAGGCCCGCATCGTTTTCGGATGATGCAGGCCGCAAATCCATCCACTTCGTTACACACACCTCCATGGGCATTGGGGTTCTGCACCCCAGTGGGGACCCGCAACGGTCCCCACCCCTCTGCGACCAAAATGCACCCCACTGGGGACCATATGACGCCCCCCGTACACCTGCAATTGTAAAAAAAGCCAAAAAAGCACGGATCTGATGATCTTGTGCGCACGGATGGCCCGTTGCCCTGTTTCCCCAGGTTTTGCCGTTGCTGTTTTCTTGTCACCGGGCTAGAATGACCGCGTGTTGGCTGTGGCACCTCCGGCAAACAGGATGGATAAATGTTAAAAAAAGACAGACTTACCACCGCTATTTTAAATACCACAACGGACGGGATCATCACGATTGATGCGTCGGGAATCATAGAAAGTTATAATCTGTCTGCCGCACGGTTGTTTGGATACCCGGCCTCGGAGGTGGTTGGTCAGAACATCAAAATGTTGATGCCGGAGCCCTACCAGAGCAACCATGACGACTATCTCCGTCGTTACCTGGCAGGGGGGCAACCCAAGGTCATCGGAATGGGCCGGCAGGTGGTCGGCAAACACAAAAACGGCTCCCTTTTTCCGATGGAGTTGTCTGTTTCCGAAATAGAAACCGATGACACGCGCATGTTTGTGGGCCTGATCCGGGATATAACCAAACAAGACAATGCGGAAAAAGCAGTGCGCCGCAATGAAGCCGAACTCCGCTCGATCCTCAGAACGGTATTGGACGGCATTATCACCATCGACCAGGTCGGCACCATTGAACTGTTCAATCCAGCTGCCGAAAAACTGTTTGGCTACAAAGCCTTTGAAGTGATCGGTCAAAACGTCAAGATGCTGATGCCGGAGCCCTACCAGCACAACCACGACGGTTATCTCCGTAACTATATGGAGGGCGGCCAGGCAAAAGTGATCGGCATTGGTCGACAGGTGACCGGCCAGCGCAAAGACGGCTCCCTCTTTCCCATGGAACTGGCTGTCAACGAAATGGAGATCGAGGGCAAGCGCATGTTTGTCGGCATGGTTCGTGACATAACCAGACAGCGGTTGGCGGAAGAGACGCTGCGCCGCAGCGAGGCCACCATCCGGTCCATTGTCGAAACTGCCGTCACCGGTATCATCACCATTGATGCTGCGGGTCAGGTCAACTCCATCAACCCGGCCGCCGAGAGACTGTTTGGCTTTGCCGCTGAAGAGGTGATCGGACAAAACATCAAAATGCTCATGCCCCCACCGTTTCGGGAGGAACATGACGGCTATCTGCGACAATACCTGGACACGGGAATAAAAAAAATTATCGGCATCGGCCGTGAAGTGGTGGGTCGGAAAAAAAATGGCGATACCTTTCCCATGGAGTTGGCCGTCAGCGAAGTGAATGTGGGCGAAAAAATGTTTGTTGGCATCATCACGGATGCCACGGTACGAAAAGCGGCTGAAAAGGCCCTGTTGGAGGCCAAAAATGCTGCTGACGCCGCCAACCGATCCAAAAGCGACTTTTTGGCCAACATGAGCCATGAAATTCGCACCCCCATGAATGCGATCATCGGCATGAGCCATCTTGCGCTTCGTACCGACATGAGTCCCAAGCAGCGGGATTACCTGACAAAAATCAAGTCCGCTGCCCATTCATTGCTGGGCATCATCAACGATATTTTGGACTTTTCCAAAATTGAGGCCGGCAAACTGGTGATCGAGTCCACAGAGTTTCTGTTGGATACCGTCCTCTCCAACGCAACCGATCTGGTCGATGTCAAGGTTGCGGAAAAGGGGCTGGAGCTGATTGTGGATCGACATCAAGAGGTTCCGAATGCCTTGATCGGGGATCCGACCCGCATTGGTCAAATCATAACCAACCTGACCAATAATGCCGTCAAGTTTACGGACCGCGGCGAAATCACCCTGTCCGTGCGAGTACTGCAACGCCAGGAGAACCGGGTCAACCTCGGTTTTGCCATCCGCGACACCGGCATCGGCATGACGCCGGAGCAGTGCGCCAAACTGTTTAAATCGTTTACGCAGGCGGACGCCTCCACAACCAGAAAATATGGTGGTACCGGCCTGGGACTCTCCATCAGCAAGCAGTTGGTGGAGAGGATGGGTGGCCAGATTCGTGTGGAAAGCGAGGTGGACAAGGGCAGTGTTTTTTCCTTCAACCTCTGGTTGGAGATGCAGTCCGAGCAGCAGCAAATCCAGGCACTGCTCTCCTCCGGCATGAAGGATATGCGCGTACTGGTGGTAGATGATCACGATCAGGCAGGTAAAATTTTGACAGAAATTCTGGAGTCTTTCGGGTTTGAAGCCATCCAGACCCATTCGGGACCCGCAGCTCTGGAAATTTTGGCGATGGAACAAAACCAGAATGGGAAGCAACCCATCAAGCTGGTCTTTCTCGATTGGAAAATGCCTGTGATGACAGGTGCGGAAACGGCCCGGCGCATTGCCACCATGCCGTTAAACCCCCTGCCACACCTGATACTGCTGACCGGCCACAATTATGATGAACTCCTGCAAGATTCCAATCATTTTGAGTTTGAAAAAATTTTGTACAAGCCGCTGAATCCATCGTCTGTTTTTGACACCATCATGGAGGTTTTCGGCAAGGGCGGCGTGGGCGGGTCGCTGCGGCAGGTCCGGGACGTCGATGCCATCCAGGGTATCCTGGGGGCACGGGTGCTGCTGGCCGATGACAACAAGATCAATCAACAGGTTGCCACAGAGCTGCTGGAGGGCAACGGCCTGATTGTCACTGTAGCCAATCATGGCAAGGAAGCCGTTGAGCTGGTGCAAAACGGCGCGTTTGAGCTGGTACTGATGGACATCCAGATGCCGGAGATGGATGGATTCCAGGCAACGGCCGCCATTCGCCAGGATCCCCGTTTCCAGAAGTTGCCTGTCGTTGCCATGACCGCCCATGCCATGGCCGGAGATCGGGAAAAAAGTCTTGAGGCCGGCATGAATGACCATGTGACCAAGCCCATTGACCCGGACCGGTTGTTCGAGACTTTGATCAAATGGATTCCACACAAAAACAGAGGCGTTGCTGCCAGTCAGCCCCCAATCCCCGAGGAGAAGGAGGCGCGCCTGTTGCCAGAAAGTTTACCTGGCATCAACCTTGAGGTTGCTCTGAAGCATGTATCCCGCAACCAAAAACTGCTGAAAAAGCTTCTCATGGAGTTTCTGGCCGATTATCAGAATGTTGTCTCCACAATCCGCTCCGCCTTGCAGGATGACCTGCCGGGTGCCCAGCGAATAACCCATACCTTGAAAGGTGTCGCCGGCTCCCTCGGTGCCGTATCCCTGCAGTCGACTGCACTCGCCTTGGAAATGGCCGTCAAAGAGGGCAGAACGGCAGAGTTTGAGGCGTTGCTCTCCCGGTTGGCACTTGACCTGGAGCCCCTTCTGCGGGGACTCAGGGCACTCGGTGAGGAGGAGACAACAGCGTCGGTTGCCAGCGAAGCGTCGGCCTGCCGGCCGGTAGCCCCCGAAGAGGCTGTACGGTTGGCCTTTCTGTTTGATGAACTGCATGGTTTTCTTAAATCAGGACATTCCAAATCCAGGGAAAAATTGGGGGAGATCCGGCAGACTCTGCAAGGCAATGCGAAAACCCCTCTGTGCCAGATCGAGAATCAGATTGAAGAGTATGAGTATGAGCAGGCGATAAAGATACTTGAAGACACGGCTCAACAACTCGGTATTTCCATGAAAGGGTGAACGAACAATGATGGACAAACGCGGCACCATTTTGATTGTCGATGATGAACGGTTTAACATTACCGTCCTCAAGGATCTGTTGGACCCTGAATATGACACCATGGTGGCCAAAAATGGTCGCCAGGCCCTTGAGCGCATTGCATCGGCCGAGTTGCCCGATTTGATTCTGTTGGACATCATGATGCCGGAGATGGACGGCTACGCCGTGTGCGAACATCTGAAAAAAGACCCAAGAACAGCAGATATTCCAGTGATTTTTATTACTGCCTTGAATCAGGTGGGGGACGAGTCCAAAGGTTTGCAGTTGGGGGCCATCGACTATATCACCAAACCCATCAGCCCCGACCTGGTGTTGTTGCGGGTGAGAAACCACATGCAATTCAAGAAAATGAGCGATCGGTTCCGGGACATGGCAACCTTGGACGGCCTGACCGGTATCCCCAATCGACGTCGTTTTGATCAATTTTTGACACAGGAGTGGCACCGTTCCCTGCGCGCAAAGTCTCCCCTGTCCCTCATTCTGATGGATATTGATTTTTTTAAACCCTACAATGATAATTATGGCCATTCGGCTGGGGATGATTGCCTGAGAACAGTGGCTCAGGCACTTGCAACCTGTTTGACTCGGGCCACGGACCTTGTTGCCCGTTATGGGGGTGAAGAGTTTGTCTGCGTTCTCCCTGAAACAGACTCCGCAGGTGCGGTGCAATTCGGAGAAAAGATTCGTCATGCCATCTCTCGTCTGCAAATCCCGCACGCATACTCCAAGACGGGGCCGCATGTCACCATCAGCCTTGGGGTCACCACTTCGATCCCCAGCCAGGCGGCAAAACCAGAGGAGCTGATTTGCGTTGCTGATCAAAACCTCTATCGTGCCAAAGATGAAGGGCGAAACAGGCTGGCCTTCTCAATACTGCAGGCCGTGACACCCCAACCCTCCTGAGTTGACGGACCGGTTGGAACAGCCCGTGTCTCCGACTTGCGCCAAACCGGGACAACGCAGGATTGATCGGAGTCTGCGCCATAAAAAATCCACAATTCTGGTGTAGGAAAAGGGAGATGGGAGATGGATAAGCTGGTCGCTGTCGATGCGTTGCAGATTGGCATGTATGTCAAATTGCAAGATGATTCGATCAAAGGCACAGGTTTGGAAAAGGCGTTTTTTATCACAGATCCCGGCCAACTGCGGCAAATACGCGGTCTGTCGTTGCGCTATGGCAAGGTCTATGTGGATCTGGACAGGCAATGGCAACCCTCTCCCATCGACGACATGTCCCATGCCGCAGAATCCGAAAAGCGCGAAACGAGTGTTGTTGAGCCAGAGTCCAGCCCGGAACAGGCACAGCAAAACAGTGTGGACCGGATCAAACAGGCCGCCTCGGATCCATCCATGGAACCCAAAAAAAAGGCCGCTGCTGTTTATCAATCGGCCAGGGAGATCATGCAAACCCTGTTCGAGTGTCCCACAGCAGAATTTATCAAGGATACCAAGGAGGCCGTTGGCTCCCTCGTCGACATGGTGCTGGAAGATGAAGAGGCGGCCAATGCCCTGATCAAGGTAACCCAGCACGATTATTACACCTATACCCACTCCGTCAATGTAGGAACCCTCTCCATCTGTCTGGCCAAAAAACTTTTCCAGACCGATACGGCCAGCCATGACATGCGGGAGTTGGGGGCCGGTTTTTTTCTGCATGATCTGGGCAAGGTCCGTGTCGAGAAAGAGATTCTCAACAAACCGAGCCGACTGACAGAGGCAGAGATGAAACGCATGCGCATCCATCCCTATCAGAGTTATAAAATTCTGCAAGAGAGCAGCCAATTGAGCGAGGAGTGCCGCGTCATTGCCATGCAGCATCATGAACGCGATGATGGTACGGGCTATCCCTTGCGGTTGAAAGGCGAACAGATTCATGTCTACGGGCGCATCTGTTGCATTGCGGATGTGTACGATGCCTTGACGGCTAAACGCTCCTACAAGGAGGCCATGCCCCCTTTTGAAGCCCTTAAAATCATGAAAAACGAGATGCTGCACCATTTTCACCGGGAAATTTTCAATAATTTTGTGATGCTGTTCAGCAAATAAACAGCTTTTGCATCGGTATCACTGAACGCCGTCCATAAGGGAGTTGGATCATGGCAGACAGATGGGTATGTTTGGTATGTGATTATGTGTACGATTCCGAGGCAGGCGATCCTGAAGGAGGGATCATGCCGGGTACCCTCTTCAAGGATTTACCGGAGAGCTGGTGCTGCCCATACTGCGGGGCCAAAGCCAAAAGCTTTGCACAGGCTGACGAATAGGATTGCTCCGCCTGGCACGCACAGCTCCACACGGAGCGGCAGGCGGATTGTTCGACAGGCAACGCCTCCTGATTGAGACGGGCCCGATTCAACCTGGAAACTTTCAGCATGGAGAGTATGTTGGCAATGACGACATCACCTGCATCCCAGACAGTAAACTTTTTTCAAAGACTGAAAGCGACCTTCATCCGCCCGAAAACCTACGATGACGTGGCGTTAACCTCTGAGGTCCACCTGAAAGGCGATGAGATTCGGGTTCCCTTCACACATTTCAAAGCCCTGCGCATCATTCTGGGCAAACAGAGGCAGGGAAAAACGTTATGGCTTTATCCCGAGTTTTTCCTGGATCCCTCCCTGACCATCGATACCAAGGTATTTATCCTCATCGACCCTGACCACTATTTTACACAGCCCAGTGGATTTTTCCGTCTGGAACCAGGCGACTCCATCGTCCTCGGCCGTGCTGACGAGCAGCAGCAACTGTTTTTTCATTTCCCGAAAACTGTGGCCAAAAAACATCTGACCATCGTTCACGGGGAAGATTCGTTTATTTTTAAAGATTTGACAGAGGATGCCGGCAGCTACATCGCCCCCCTGGGTGGAGAGTTGGAAGAGGAAAAACTGGTCTCTCAAAGGATGAGCCGTCTGGCAAGAGTTCGCGATATATATGGGGGGCCCATTGAACTGCTTGCACGTCAAGAGGCCTTGGACCTATTGCGCCAGGTCAACAGACTGCTGGAACAAGGTGCCAGTCGCCCACTGGATGACAGAGGAAAACCGGGTGGTCTGGTGCTGCCGCCCGCAGAGCTTTCGCCGCTCATTATCGGTGATCTGCATGGCCAGGTTGGCAATTTGATCAAGATATTGAGCGAAAATCATTTTTTGGAATCTCTGGAAAACGGCAAGATCTGTTTAATCCTGTTGGGTGATGCGGTCCACTCCGAAGTGGACGGCGAGATGGAAAACATGGAAACCTCCATCCTGATGATGGATTTTATCTTGAAATTGATCATCCGCTTCCCTGATCGCGTTTTTTATCTGCGCGGCAATCACGACAGTTTTTCGGGTGACATCAGAAAATCCAATATACCTCAAGGCGTTATATGGGATCGCGACATCCGGAAAATCCGTGGGGAAGAGTATAAAATTGAATTTGATCGCTTTTATGCCAACCTGCCCTACCTGGCCAAATCAGAGCAGTTTATCGTATGTCACGCTGCTCCTCCCCGGTCATCGGTAACGCAAGAGTTGTTGGTCAATACCCACAAGTACCCGGGGTTGATCAAAGAGCTGATATGGAATCGCCTGCAACGTCCAGGCTATCCAGCCGGATATACCAAAATGGATGTGATCCGTCTAAGGAAAAGTCTGAAGGTTGCCCCTGAAACCCCCTTTATTGTTGCTCACAATCCATTGTCGGATGATCTCTCTGTCTGGCTGGATGCGGGCAACATAAAAAACCACCATATCGTCTTCAGTGGAAGAACCCATCAGATCAGTGTATTTTTTAAAATAAAAAACCAGATGGTACCCTTCGTATACTCTGTGGAACCCGACATTCTTTATCTGCTCAATCATTTGTGATTTATGATCAACAACAACAATCCCGTGACCCCTCACCCCGACGCCGAGCTGCGGGTCATTTCGTCATGGTTCATCATTCTCTCCCTGGCAACGACCGTGTCTCTTTTCCTGTGGGTGCGAGGCTACGAGAAAGAACGGTTGGCGACCGAATTTCGTCATGATGCCTCGGTTTATGTCTCTTTGCTTGAGCAGGCCATTGACCGCAATGAAGAGGTGATTGATCTGCTTGGTGAGTTTATCGCCACGGAAATGGGTATGCACGGGCTCGACATCAGCCACCTCTATAACGAGTTTACCCGTTTTACCCGCAAACCGCTGACAGCCCATCCCGATGTTCGAACATTGGAGCTGGCTGTTCGTGTAGCCGGAGGCAACCGGGACGCTTTTGAGAAGGAGGCCAGCGATACCGTGTTCACAGGTTTTCATATCACAGAGCGCCAACCCCAGGGTGAACTGGTTCCGGCCCGGCAACGACCGGAATATTACCCGGTATATTTTGTGACACCCCTGCAAGGCAATGAGGCCCTGCTTGGGTTTGATCTCGCTTCAGATCCTACCCGCCTGGCGGCTCTGGAACAGGCACGCGACAGCGGCAAAATGGTGGCCACCGGGCGCATTCGCTTGGTCCAGGAACCAAACGACACCTTCGGGTTTTTATTGGTGCGACCGTTCTACCGGGAAAATGCCCAAACGGAAACCGTTGCCGATCGACGCGCAGGGCTGGTCGGATATGCGCTGGGGCTGTTTGTCTACCACGACCTGGTACAAAATGCCGTGAGGGGCACGGACTCCTCTGGCATCGACATCTATTTATTGGATGAGTCAGCCTCTGTTGAGGATCGTTTGCTCCATTTTCACTCCTCAGGCAACCCCGCCAGATCAGCCGTCACGGAAACAACCGAGCAGGCGATCCTGGCCGGTATTCATTGGCGCAGCGAGATGGTGCTGCCAGAGAGGCGTTGGTCTGTTCTGCTCTCCCCCACATCCAGCTACGTGGCCGCCCGTCAAACCTGGTGGGCCTGGATTATCCCGACGGGTTGGCTGCTACTGAGTGCCTTGCTGGGAATCTACCTGTACAACCAACGTCGCTATACAGCCCATCTCAACGCATTATCCAGCGCGTTGACCTTTTCCAACCGGGCTCTGGCTGCCCGCGCTGCCTGTTCACGCACCATCATGGACGCCACTGAAGAGTACGCGCTGCTTGATCAGGCCTGCCAGGTATTGGTGGAAACAGGGGGGTACCGATTTGCCTGGGTCGGCTTCAAGGAGAATGACGCCTACAAACGGGTACGACCGGTGGGCCGTGCCGGCCATGAAGATGGCTACCTGAAAATTTCTGCCATCACCTGGGACGACTCCGAATGGGGGCGAGGTCCAACCGGGACTGCCATACGGGAAGGGCGCGTGGTGGGCTCGACAAAAATTTATGCAGATACATGTTTTGAGCCTTGGCGGCATGAAGCCAGCAAAAGGGGATATGCATCCTCTGTCTCTATTCCCATGATTTTGAATCAAGAGATCATTGGCGCACTCAACATTTACGCAGCGGAACCCGACTCCTTTCAGGCACACGAACTCAATCTGCTGCAACAGTTGACCGCTGACCTTGCGTTTGGATTAAAAGCGATACGGGAACATGCACAGCGCAAAACAGCGGAAGATGCCCTCAGAAACAGCCAAGAACACCTGCAAGCCATTTTGGACAACAGCCCGACAGTAATCTACCTGAAGGATACGACAGGAAAATTTTTGCTGATCAATACGCAATATGAAAAAATTTTTCATGTAGACAGAAAAGATTTTATTGGCAAAACCGATTATGAACTTTTTCCAAAACATGTTGCGGATCGATTGACCAGCAATGATCAGGAGGTATTGAACAGCCTGACTCCGATGGAGTTTGAAGAGATTGTTCCCCTCGCAGATGGAGATCACACCTATATCTCCGTCAAGTTTCTCGTCATGAACCCACAGCAAACATTGGGAATCTGCGGCATTTCCACCGACATTACCGAGCGGAAAAAGCTGGAGGCACAGTTGCGGTGCCATCACGATGAACTGGAGGCCACGGTTGCGGCCCGGACGTCCGAACTCCAAACCATTGCACTGCAACTCAAAAATGCCCAGCGCATGGTCCATATGGGCAACTGGGAGAGAGATCTTCGGGATGGAAGTGCCCAGTGGTCAGAAGAGATCTTTAAAATATTGGGGGTCCCTGCACAGAAAAAAGCGAGTTTTGAACAGGCACTGCAATTTATTCACCCGGATGATCGTGATCGCGTACGCAAAACGGTTGAAGAATCGATCCAACAGGAAGCGGAGTGCGAAGTGGAGTACCGTCTTGTTCGACCGGATGGAGAGATTCGGCATATCTATTCCCTGGGACGAATCACGGAATGGTCCGATGGTCGACCTTCCCGGATGGCAGGCGTGCTGCAGGACATTACCGCCCGGAAATTGGCGGAAATAGAGTTGCGACAAGCCAAAGAGGCGGCAGAGATTGCCAACCGGGCCAAAGGCGACTTTTTGGCCAACATGAGCCATGAAATCCGCACCCCCATGAACGCCATCATTGGCCTGAGCTATCTGGCTCTGCAAACGCCCATGTCCAAGAAGCAACAGGATTATCAAAACAAGATTCAAGCGGCCGCCAAAACCCTGCTGGGATTGATTAATGATATTCTGGACTTTTCCAAGATTGAAGCGGGCAAACTGGACATGGAGCAACAGGATTTTGCCCTGGCAGAGGTGCTGGAAAATCTCTCTGCGGTCATCAAGGTGAAGTGCCAGGGGAAGGGTCTGACCTTGTCCATCGACAGTGATGCGTCGATCCCGCGTCTGGTCGGAGACTCGTTGCGCCTGGGCCAGGTGTTGACCAACCTGGCCTCCAATGCGGTCAAGTTTACCGAACAGGGTACCGTATCCGTGGCCGCCCTGTTGGAGAGTGAATCGGAGCGAGAGGTGATACTGCGCTTTGACGTCCGGGATACCGGCATCGGGATGCGCCCGGATCAGGTAAGCGGTCTGTTTCAGGCGTTTCATCAGGCCGATGCCAGCATTTCACGCAAATATGGCGGTACCGGATTGGGGCTGGCCATCAGCAAACGGTTGATCGAATTGATGGGGGGTGAAATTCAGGTCAGCAGCCAACCCGACGTGGGCAGTCAGTTTACCTTCACCGCCCGTTTTGGCAAATCGATGGAAGAGACGCACTCCCCGCTTGACGTTCTGTCGGAGGCGGAGGCCAGGAGAGTGTTGTCAGGCGTCCATATCTTGCTGGTCGAAGATAATGAGATCAATCAGCAGGTGGCCAGGGAGTTGTTGGAAAAGGTGGGCATCCAGGTCACTGTCGCCAACAATGGCAGGGAGTCGATAGAGTGGGTCGCCCGGGAGCGGTTTGATGGCATCCTGATGGATCTGCAGATGCCGGTCATGGACGGAATATACGCGACCCGGGAGATTCGCGCAGGCTCTGCACCGCCGGAGTTGCCCATTATTGCCATGACGGCCAACGCCATGAGCGGCGACCGGGAGGAGTGTCTGGCCGCCGGCATGAACGACCATATTCCCAAGCCCATCAACCCGGAACTCTTGTACGAGTCGCTGATACGTTGGATCAGGCCGGAGGCCACCGTACAGCTATCTCCCAGGTCGATGCAGCCCGCCACAGCTGTCACCCCAGAGGCGAGCCACCCTTTCCCCTCTCTGGTTGGCATTGACAGCAAAAACGGACTGCGCAATCTGGGCGGAAACCTCCCCCTGTATCGTAAAATTCTGGTCAAATTTGCCCATAACCAGGGGGATGCCTGTCGACGGATGCAATCCAGCCTGAACGCCGGCGACTATCTGGCACTGGAACGCGCAGCGCATACGTTGAAAGGGGTATCCGCCACCATCGGAGCCAAAAAGTTGGCCTCCCTGGCGGCCAAAATAGAAAAACTTGCGAAAGATCCCACAGCAGAGAGGGATTTTTCGGAACTGCTCGAAAAAAGCTCCAATGCATTAACGGACATCATTTTGGCCATTCAGACTGAGCTGACCACAGATGAACCGTTGGACGCCGAAACGACTCAAGGGCGCGTGGATGCAGCAGCGGAAGTGTTGAAACCGCTATTCCAACGGGCAGTAACGCTTCTCATCAACTTTGATTCCGCCGTGGACAGTGTTGTCGAGGAGATTGTACCCCTGGTCAACAGCAAGCCGCGCAAGGAGAGACTGCAGATGATTCAGACCGCCTTGGGAGCCTACGACTTTGATACCTGTCTTGCTGTTTTCCGCACCTGGGCACAGGAAGAGGGTATCCTGTTGGAAAAATAATCACACCCCCTTGAAAATTGTTCTTTTTCTGCCCAGAAGCTCTGCTTTTCCGTTTTACAATCGCCGGTTGCATCTGTTACTCTCTGTCCGGTAGCCGGGCATGGCGAGACTGTCCCAATCATCAATGACTGCAGTTTGACTTGCGCAGAGGATCAAACAACATGGTGACCTTTGAACACTACCTTCGTCGCGTGTTTGTACTCCTGGTGGTCGTTTGCATGAGCCTGACAGCCGACTGGGTAATGATCTGGGAGGCAGAAGAGAATCTGTTGGCCTCCATGCACCACCGGATGAAAGAGGTCGCCAAAGAGATGAGCGGTCAAACCATGGATGGTCAAATCATGGGGTTGGCGTCGTTGCTCGGTCTCAATGAACCACTCCTGAAACAGGCCGCTTTGGGCCAGTTTTCCCCGGACGCACCGGAGGTGTTGCAAAAAATTGGCACCGCAACCCAATTGATCTCAACAGATGGCATTTATGTCATCAACAACAAGGGGGTGGTGGTTGCACACGACACGAAAAACATCTCCTTTACCGGGAAAAATCTCTCTTTCCGCCCCTACTGGAAACAGGCCATGACCGGGCAGAACAATATCTATGCCGCTGTGGGCACCACCAGCGATGAACGGGGGTTGTATTTCGCTGCGCCGCTGTTTGCAACCGATCGGATAGACAGTGAAGTGATCGGTGCTGTGGTGGTGAAAGTGCTGGCCGCCTATCTTGACGACAGACTGGCCGCCATGGCTCCAAAAATCCTGTTGTTGTCGCCCCAATCGGTTGTTTTTGCCTCGTCGGTCCGTGAGTGGCTCTACCAGATGGGTGAAAAACCGACCCCCGACAGGGTTGCAGCCATCATCAAACTCAAGCAGTTTGGTATGCTGTTTGAAAAATTGGTACCCACCCAGTTGCCGTTTGCCTTGGACCAGGACTTTGTAAAAATCGATGGCGTGCGTCATGCGGTGGTGCGAGGCGACGTGGAGTGGAATGACCCGGCTGGATCATGGAGACTGGTCATGATCCAGAATGCCCGCAGCGGATTGAACTTTTCCCACCGTTTGGTGGTGGACCTGCTGACCGGTGCAGGCCTTTTTCTGTTGATCAACCTGTTGCTGATGCGTCACCAAGCCAAAGTGACGGCTCAACAAAATCAAGAGGCGTTGCTGGTTGTCCATTCCCAACTGGAGGAGCACGCCAATCGGTTGGAATCCACGGTACGGGAAAAGACCAAAGACCTGGTCAGGAGCCAGGAAAAACTGGAAAACCTGATCCAGACCGGTCTGGAACTGGGGCGGGAGCGCAATCGTCTGGAACTGCTGCGCAAGTTGCTGTTCGCAGGACGAGATCTGTTGCACTGCGACGTGGGAACCCTTTACCTGGTCACCGAGCATAAAACCCTGCGCTTTGCCATGCGAACCAATGATGCCGACGCTTTGCCGTCCAGCGAAATACCCCTGTATGATGCCGATGACCAACCGGTCGAACGGTTTATCTCCACCTATTGCGCCTTGCACAACACTCCTGTCATCATTGACGATATTTACCAGGAGACCCATTTTGATGTCTCCGGCACCAAAAAATTTGATGCGGCCAGCGGTTATCGCACCCTCTCCATGCTGACCGTTCCCATCGCCCCACGAGAGGGCGAGGTCATCGGTGTCTTGCAATTTCTCAATGCGTTTGATCCGGAAACGGGTCAAATCACCACCTTTCATCCAGAGTTTGTCCGTTTTGTCACCGCCATGGCAGCCCAAGCCGGGGTGGCACTCGACAACTATCAACTGATAGAGGCCCAAAGGGCCTTGATGGATTCGTTAATCAAGTTGATCGCGGGAGCCATCGATACCAAGAGTCCCTACACGGGTGGCCACTGCGAGCGGGTACCGGAGTTGGGGCTCATGCTGGCCGAAGAGGCCAGCAAGGCGACGGAAGGGGAGTTGGCTGATTTTCATTTTGATACCGAAGAGGAGTGGCGGGAGTTTCGGATTGGGGCCTGGTTGCACGATTGCGGCAAGGTGACCACACCGGAGTATGTGGTGGACAAGGCCAGCAAGTTGGAGGGTATCTACAACCGCATCCATGAAATCCGTATGCGTTTTGAGGTATTGCTGCGGGATGCCATGATTGACCGTCTGGAGTCCCTGGCCAATGGTGCGAATCCGCAGGCCGCAACGGAAACTTTTGAGGCACGCAAACTGAAATTGATGGATGATTTTGCTTTTGTCGCCCGTTGCAATCTGGGAGATGACCCGGTCACCCCGGACAAGGTTGAGCGATTGAAGGGTATTGCCGAAGAGAGCTGGCAGCGTTTTTTTGATGACCGGATCGGGTTATCCCATGTGGAGTTGGACCGTTTTGGCTCTGATCCGCAGCCGCTGCCCACCACTGAAAAATTGTTGAGCGATCGACCGGAACATATCATGCCCCGCACGGATACCTTTGCGACCGATCCCAAATATGGTTTCAAGATGAAGGTGCCGGAGCATCTTTACAACCACGGCGAACTCTACAATCTCTCGATTGCGCGCGGCACACTGACCGAGGAAGAGCGGTTCAAAATCAACGAGCATGTGGTGCAAACCATCGTCATGCTGGAGCAGTTGCCGCTGCCCAAAAACATGCGACGGGTGCCAGAGTATGCGGGAGCCCATCACGAGACGTTGATCGGCACCGGTTATCCTCGCAAGCTCACCAAGGATTCCATATCCATCCCCGCCCGCATCATGGCGATTGCCGATATTTTTGAAGCGTTGACTGCTTCCGACCGGCCTTACAAGGGGACCAAAACCCTTTCCGAAGCGGTGAAAATATTGTCGTTTTTCAAGAAAGATGGTCACATTGACGGCGCGTTGTTTGATCTGTTTCTGCGCTCAGGGGTTTACCAACGTTATGCGGAGATCTATCTGCGGCCAGAGCAGATAGATACGGTGGAGATCAATAAATATCTCGGTTAGCGGCAGGGATTCAGTTGGTACAACCCGTGCCGCACTGGAAATGACGCAATACAAACGGCTTGCTGGAACCGAGGGCCAGGGCCGCACAATAGCCCGCAGGCGCGGGCAGATCATGCAGTTGACACGCAGCCGCATCCTCTGGCTGCCACGGTGTAGCCAGTAAAACAGGCGGAGCATCCGGGTCTATGCTGACTGTAAAATGGGCCAGCAGACGGGCGATGCTGATGCCATGGCGTTTGATGTAGGCCTCTTTTCGGCTCCAGCAGGTAAAAAAAGCGGTGTTGACCTGGGCAAGCGGCAACCGGGTCAGGGCCGAATATTCGGCGTCGGCAAAAAACCGGCGGGCAAGGCGGAGACATTTGGCCGGGGGAATGGGCCGAAGCTGCTCCAAATCCACCCCCAGCGGGCTGCCGCGACTGAAAGCCAACAGACTCCATTGACCAGAGTGGCTGATATTGAAGCAGAGGGACGGCCCCCCTCCCTGCAGATAAGGTTTGCCGTCGGGCGTCCGTCCAAAACGCAGCTCAGTGGGTGCCACATCCAAATAGTGGCCCAACAGACAACGCAAGCGACCCCGGACCGCAACAAAGGCCGTGCGCTGCGCCGCCGAGTGGTACTGCTGCACCCGTTGTTGCTCCGCCTCCGACAGGCAGGCGGCAAGGCTCTCCTGCTGGGAGGAGGTCGGCAAAAGGGTCTGTTGCCAAATATGGATTTCGTTGGCCAACAGAGGCGTTGGCCTTCCAGTCTGCCTGCAAGCGGACACCGGTTGTTCCTTGTGACAAGATTGCGTTGTGTGCAACAGTACCGGGCCCCAAGGCGGCAGTTTGCCTTGCGGTGGCCCCTTTCTGTGACCCTGATCGGATGGATACCCATGCAAACGGCATCCCACTCTCCTGCCATCGTCTGGCATCAAGCCACTGTAACACGGGCACGCCGGGAAAGGCAAAACCGTCACAAGGGCATGGCCCTGTGGTTTACCGGCCTCTCCGGGTCGGGCAAGTCCACATTGGCTCATGCGCTGGAGGAGCATCTGCATCAACTGGGGTGCCATACCTTTGTGTTGGATGGTGATAATATACGCCATGGACTGTGTCGTGATCTGGGTTTTTCCATTGCGGATCGGCAAGAGAATATCCGCCGCATGGGAGAGGTGACCAAACTGTTCGTCGAAGCCGGTTTGATCACCCTGGCCGCTTTCATCTCCCCCTTTCAAGCCGACCGGGAGCAGGCCAGGGCACTGGCGGGCCGCGAAAATTTTGTCGAAATCTATTGCCAGTGCCCACTGGAAATTTGCGAACAGCGGGATCGCAAAGGATTGTACCAAAAGGCCAGAGCGGGCCTGATCGATGATTTTACCGGTATCTCATCCCCCTATGAAGAGCCGGTCAACGCCGATTTGGTATTGAATACCGCTGAGTTATCGGTAGAAGCGTGTGTGACGCGACTGGCAGACTATCTGCAGCCAAGGGTACTGAATATCACCCGCGACGCCTCATGATCCGCCGCGCAATAAAAATATCAGCAATGCTTGACAGCGGGCCATAACCTTTTGTATGCTGCGTCACGTTGTTGGGCCCAGGTGGCGGAACTGGTAGACGCGCTAGATTCAGGTTCTAGTATCTGTAAGGATATGGGAGTTCGACTCTCCCCTTGGGCACCATCTACAAACAAGGACTTGGCCGAAATTCGGTCCGGTCCTTTTTTGTTTCTCCCCCCCCCTCCCATCCTGAGCCTGAAGGCCCTACCCTCCCCCGATCCGACGCATAACAAAAAATAACAGGATTAACACAAACCAGCTTGACAAGGACGGGCGACCTTGGGAATATGCCGGGCCCAGTTAGCCAAACCGACAGCCTTCTCTGCCGTCCGGTAAAAATGGGGGGAGAACGCATGGAAACTGTATAAAAAAAGGAAAGGTCTTCAGGGGATGAGAAAGTTGGTACAGGTACTGGCCGTCACGCTCTCGCTGGCCTCTGCGGTTGGATACGCGGAGACAGGTGACATTGAGCGTCTGCGGGAGGCGGCTGAGCAGGGGGATGTCAAAGCCCAGGTCAGGATGGGGTGGATCTACCACGAAGGACGCGGCGTACCACAAAGCGACAGCAAAGCCGCCACATGGTACCTGAAGGCAGCAGAAAAGGGCGATGTAGCCGCTCAGACCCTGATTGCCCTGATGTTGGCATTGGGAGAGGGGGTTCCACAGAACGACGGACTGGCAGATTTTTGGTTCCGCAAGGCAGCCTTGCAGAGCCCCCCCGACACCCGATATCAGATTGAGACCTTGCGGAACTCTATCGGCAAATAGTACTCCCCGGCACGATACAGCCTCCCTCTTTGTTACCGACCCGTGAAGTGCCGTTTGTCAAAAAGACGCCGGTCACAGGAGAGGACCGCCAGGAAAAGAGACGACAGCAGGACCGGGCCAAGAACAGCCGATATAATAGTGATCAATATCATGGTTATACTAACATTTCCTCCGATGGAATGACAGATGACAACACCCCCGCCCTGGCGGGTATTGTCGTACACGTACCCCAACCGTTAAGCAAACAATGCGCCAAAACAGGCTTTCACTGCTACCGGAATACCCACAACAGGGCAAACGATTTCAACATCAGGACAGGCCTGACATGCTTTAACCATCCATTAAAATGCCGGTCAGGGTCCGACATTTGATAAATCGCTTTTCCTGACCGCTCAATGGTGTTACAGTATAGGTGCAGGTTATTGGAACCCTTTCTTATCCCACGCACCGTAGACTGCTTGCCATGACCATAGACAAACACGAAACATACCATGATACAGAGGCTTCCGGCTCCATCCACACTGAAAGGGATGAGCCGCCCCTCTATAAAGTGATTCTTTTGAACGATGACTTTACCCCGATGGATTTTGTGGTGGATCTGCTGATGCGTTTTTTCCAAAAGTCCATGGAAGACTCGATCCAGGTCACCCTCAATGTCCACCATAATGGGGCCGGTTTGTGTGGCATCTATCCTCGGGAGATCGCCGAAACCAAGGTGATGCAGGTCAATCGACACGCCCGCAACAACGCCCATCCCCTCTCTTGCCGGATGGAAAAAAACTGAGCAATGCCCATGATCAGCAGACATCTCGAAATATCCCTCAACAAATCGGTTCGCAGTGCCCAGTTGCGGCGACATCAATATGCAACTGTCGAGCATTTGTTGCTGGCCCTGCTGGAAAATCCAGAGGCCACGGCGGTCCTGATCCACTGCGACTGCGACCTGAATGCCCTGGCCAATGACCTGGAAGAGCATCTGAAACTGCATGTTCCCATCATGGAGGAGGATGCCAACTCCGCCGATGTCACCCCGACCATCGGTTTTCAGCGGGTCATTCAGCGGGCCGCCTACCAGGTACAGGCGGCGGGCAAAAATCTGGTGACCGGAGCCCATGTTCTGGCCGCCATCTTTGGCGAAAAGCAGTCCCATGCCGTCTTTTTTCTTGGCCGCCAAAATATCAGCCGACTGGACGTGCAGACCATCATTTCCCACGGCTCCCCGGGAGAGCAAGAGGGCATCCGCGGTGAAGAGGCCGGCATGGACCCGGGTGCCATCCGATCAGAGACCGCCAAGGATCCCCTGAGCCTCTATACCCTGGATTTGAACGCCGAAGTGCAACGGGGTGCCATCGACCCGTTGATTGGCCGCGAAGAGGAGATATTGCGTACCTTCCAGATTTTGTGCCGGCGGCGCAAAAACAACCCCCTCTTTGTCGGTGAGTCCGGCGTCGGCAAAACCCACCTCGCCGAGGGCATCGCTTTGAAAATTGTCGCCGGCGAGGCCCCGGAACCCCTGAAAGAGAGCGTGGTCTATTCGCTGGATATGGGAACCCTGCTGGCGGGTACCAAGTTCCGGGGCGATTTTGAAGCCCGCCTGAAAGGGGTTCTCAAGGCACTGAAAGAGCGTCCCGGTGCCATCCTGTTTATCGATGAAATTCATACGGTTATCGGAGCCGGAGCCACCAGCGGTGGCACCATGGATGCCTCCAACCTGCTGAAACCGCTGCTGGCCAGCGGCCAACTGCGTTGTATCGGCTCCACCACCTATGAAGAGTTTCGCAGCACCTTCGAGAAGGACAAAGCCCTGGCACGCCGTTTCCAGAAAATAGATATTCTGGAACCCTCGCTGGCAGAGACCATTGAAATTCTCAAAGGATTGAAGCTCCGCTACGAGGAGCATCACGGCATCGAGTATACCCCGGCCGCGATCAAGACTGCCGCCGAACTTTCCGTCCGCCACATTACCGACCGCAAGCACCCCGATTCTGCCATTGATGTGATCGACGAAGCGGGAGCCGCCATGCATCTGCTGCCACAGGAAAAACGCAAACAGGCGGTGGATGTCGAGGATATTGAAACCATCGTGGCGCGCATGGCGCGCATTCCCTCCCATTCGGTCTCCCATGACGATCGGACCGTGCTGGAGCATCTGGACAGCAATCTGCGCCTCTCCCTGTTCGGTCAGGATCATGCGGTGGAACAGCTTTGCAAGGCCATCCGTCTCTCCCGTTCCGGGTTGGGCAATCCGGAAAAGCCGGTGGGCAACTTTTTGCTCTCCGGTCCCACCGGGGTGGGAAAAACCGAGCTGGCCCGCCTGCTGGCCAAAGAGTTGGGCGTGGAGTTGCTGCGTTTTGACATGAGCGAATATATGGAGTCCCACACGGTTTCCCGACTCATCGGCGCGCCTCCCGGCTATGTAGGGTTTGATCAGGCCGGGCTGCTGACCGAATCGGTCACCAAACATCCCCACGCGGTGTTGCTCCTGGATGAAGTGGAGAAGGCCCACCCGGATGTTTTCAACCTGCTGTTGCAGGTGATGGATCATGGTTCGTTGACCGACAACAATGGTCGGCAGGCCAATTTCCGCAATGTCATTCTGATCATGACCACCAATGCGGGCGCGCAGGAGGTGGAACGTGCCTCGATGGGATTTGTCACCCAGGACCACCAAGGCGATGAAATGAAAGAGATCCGGCGTCTTTTTTCACCGGAGTTCCGCAACCGTCTGGATGCCATTGTGCCCTTTTACCCGCTGGATCGGCAGACCATTTTGCGGGTGGTGGATAAATTTTTGATCGCGCTGGAGGTGGATCTGGAGAAAAAACAGGTCGCCCTGACCGTAGAGGACAGTGCCCGTGCCTGGCTTGCCGAGCATGGCTATGACCGCAAAAATGGTGCCCGCCCCATGGATCGCCTGATCAAGGAGAAGGTGCGCCAACCGCTGGCCGACGAACTGCTGTTTGGCCGGTTGCGCGAGGGCGGCAATGTCACCGTGCGAGAGCACGAGGGGCATCTGGAACTGCTCCCCAAGGCGGTGGATCCATCGGCTGCAAAGTCGCAGAACGAGTCTGCTATGGACATGACATATAAATGTTAAAACCACCGTCGAGTCGAACCCCGCACTGCTCGGTTGTCAATCCCACCAGACAGTAGGGGGGGCAAAATATGCGGCAGTGGCTCTGCTCCACCTGATTGCCCTGGCGGCCGGTAAGGATGACGGGCTGGGCCCCGTCTGGTGTTCGCGGGGAGAAGAGGGCTTCTACCTCCCCCCATTGGGGTATGGAGAGGGTAAAGTCGGGGTTGGCTGGCAGGTTGCACAGCTCGTCCAGTTGGTTGCGCGCCAGCCGCTGCCCCAGGGCCAACAGCTTGCCCATGGGGCGATAGGCGACGGTGGGCTGGTTGAGCCATGTGCTGGCCAGCTCAGTGCCCCGCAGTTGCATCCAGCCCATGGCCCCTCCCAACACCGCCAACCCGACCAGTACCAGAATACCCATCATCGTCAGACTGCCCCGTTCCCCGGCCGGTTGCCGGTTTTCGCACCTCCGTTGGTTGATCATGGTGCGATATAGGCTGCGGTGGTCCAAAGGGGTTGGAGGGTTGTCTGCTGAATCCAGGGCAGACGCAATCGAAACGAGATCTCCACCAAACCCGGTGCCAACAGCGCGAATGAGAGTGAGTCTGCCGCAATGGCATAGGCCAATGGTTTTTCCACCCCCTGTTTGACTAGGTACAGGGTGGCATCGCCGGGTTGGGTTTGGTGGAACCGAACCGACTCCCCCTGGGTGGTGGCAAAGGTCAGGGATCGGTTGGCCAATTGCATCGTCTCCCGTTTGGCCCAACGCAGCTCCCGCACCATGCGCTCCATGGCCAACGCCCCCTCGCTGCTCGCGGGGGCCATCCCTTGGGCCATGCTGTAACTCTCCAGGAAGAGGCTCAGCATGGGCATGCTCACCGCCACCACAATGGCGAACAGGGTCAACGTCGCCACTATTTCCATCAAGGTGAAACCACCGGTTTGGCAAACAGGGCTTTCAGCTGGGTGATGGGTGCGTTGGTGGATTGGTGGCGCAGGATGATTCGGACACATTTATAGTCTCCACTGACATAGGCGTGTTCACTGCATTCCAGGGTGTGTGCAGGCAGGTTGGGGAGAGCCGCCCAGACTTCAATCTGACAGCTCAATGGTATCCCCTCCCCGACCCAGGGGGCACCATCGGGTTTGAGGCATGGACCCGCCCTGATCTGCTCAAAGCCCCCTGCCCTTTCATCCACCGTATTCAATTGTGCCACCACAGCCTGCGCCAAAAAATGGGCCTGCATCCCCTCTCTGGCCAGGTGAATGGTGGACAGCAGCTGACTGACCAGCGGAATCAGACCCGTGACCGCCACGCTGACCACCACAATCCAGAAAACAAACTCCAGCAGTGAAAAGCCCTGTTCATGGCTGCCGGTCCGAAAGCTGGCGTTGTTCATGGTTGGATACGGACCGTCCCGGTCAAATCAGAGACCATCAGGGCCACCGATTCCCCCCCCATGGAGAGGTGAATGGGTGGACAGGAGGCAGCCGGGGCAGCCAGCGGCGGGACAAAAGAGAGGGAAAACGGCTCTATCGTCACCCCGTCCAGTGATAACGGATCGGTTTGCAATGGCTGATTATTGCCATCCAGCAGGGTATATCGACTGCCTCCCTGAGCGCGGAGGGTATGGGGTTGGCCCTGGTTCAGGGTCAAGGCCTGGGCAAAACGGATATCCTGCGCCAACCGTTCGGCCTGAGCACTCAACAGCAGCGCGCCGGGCCAACGGGGAGCGGCCATCCCGGTCACGATGGCCATGAGCAGCAGCACCAGCAGCAGTTCCAGCAGCGAAAATCCTGCCGTGGATTGAGAAGGGAATCGCCTGCGCGCTGCGATTGGGGTGTTCATGCCTACCAATTGTGGGTCAGTTGGGCTTTGGCTGAGCTGGTTTCGGCGGTACTGACGGTAATGGTGTAGGTGAGGCCATTTTTGCCGGTATGCAGGAGGGTGTTGCCGCTGGCCGTCCAGCCATTGGGGACACCGCCATCCAACGCGGCTGCCAGGGTCGCGCCATTGCTGATCAGGGTCAACCCTTTGCCGGCCCGATTGGCTGCAAAGTTGATGGCAGCGGCGGATTGGGCAGCGGAAAAGAGCCCTGCGGCGGCAGCCTCCTCTGCCTCGCTGCTCAAATCGGCAAATTTGGGAGCCGCGACAGCCGCCAGAATACCCAGCAACACGATCACCATGATCAATTCGATCAGGGTAAAACCTGATGATCGGGTCTGGTGGCGCGGCGTATCTGCTGGCCTCTGCATGGATCCGTTCACCTCCGTCCCAATGCAACCGACCCCAGATTCCACATGGGCAGAAAGATGCCCAAGGCCAGAATCAAAACAAAAAGCGCGACGATAAAAATCAGGATCGGTTCCAGTGTGGCACTCAATTTTTCTATTTCGTACGCAACCTCGCGGTCATAGAAATCGGCCACATCGACCAGCATCTCTCCCATGTTACCGGTCTGGTCACCCACTGCCAGCATTTGCAGCACCAAGGGTGGGAAAAGGCCGCTGTGATAGGCTGCCTGGGTGAGGGGTTCACCCCGTTCCACTCTCTCGTTCATGGTGGCCAGTTTTTGGACCATAAAACGGTTGTCCATGCTCTCCCGGACCATATTCAGTGTTTGTGCCACGGTCAGTCCGGCTTGTGTTCCCATGGCAAAGGTGCGGGCCAGTCGGGCCAGATAGGCGCGATGGATAATGGAGCCGATCAGGGGCAGATAAATTTTTTGTTTGTCCCACCAATAGCGTCCTTTGCGGGTCCGGGTGAGGAGCGAAAAGGCGTAACGTCCACCGATCACGACCGTCAGCAGTGCGGGCCAGTAGGTTTGGGTGAAGTGGGACATGGCCACCAGCAACCGGGTCATCAGGGGCAGGTCTGCACCAAACTTGGCGAACAGCCCGGCAAAGGCAGGGATCACAAAATAGTTGACCACGAACAGGGCAAACAGGGCGGCACAGAGAACAAACAGGGGATAACGGAGGGCGGTATCGATACGTCGTCGCAGATCCCGGTCCATCATCAGGTATTGAGACATCTGTTGAAAGGAGTCCTCCAGGCGACCGGTATGTTCTCCCACCCGCACCAGGCGGGGCAACAGGGTTCCAAAAATCTGGGGGTGGGCCGCCAGAGCCGAGGCCAGATCCCGACCGGCTTGCAACGATTCGATGACCTTGCCCAGAGTCTCCTTCAGGGCTGCGTGGCAGGCATATTCGCGCACGCTTTGAAAGGCACGGATCAGGGGGACACCGGCATGGATCAGGGTATACATTTGACGGGAGAACAGAATTCTCTCTTCCACGCCGGGCATGGCGTGGCGTTGCCAGAGAGGTTGCAGCGACCGCCACAGCCCGTTTTCCCGCAACGGGTCAATGGTGAGCGGTTCCAATTGTTGTGCCAACAACTGGGTGGCAGCGGCGGTGCAGTCTGCGGCCTGCACAACCCCTGAGACAAGGAGTTGCTGGCTGCGGGCGGAATAGCGAAAGGCCGGCACGCGGGTCTCCTTTATCTGGCCAACCATTGATCCACTTTGGCCGCGACCCATTGGGAATCGGCCAACGAATAGCCAATCAGGGCCCCGAGCAGTGAGCCCACACCCGGAATCACCGAACCCAGGATGCCGCCGGTGGCCATTCCGATACTTTTTTTGGAGCGTTGTTGCAGTTTTTTGATGCCTTGAACCTTTTCCTGTCCCATATCGTCATTGGCCAACAGGTTGACCATATGATTCAACTTTGTTCTGTCATCGCAGTTAAATAATTCGTTCATTCCCTTTTATCCTCTACCATCCAGACTGTGATGATTTTAGTTAAATAGGTAAATTTGTTACGAAAGATAATCAGGAATACAGGAAAAGGGCCTGTTTGGCAAGCCCATGTATGGTTCTGTTTTTGGTGGTATCAGAGTGATGGCGTCGGGCTTGACTGGATGGATGCGGGGAGATACGGATTTGTCTCTCTAAACAATTGCAGGGGTCCGGGGACCGTCACGGTCCCCGGTGGGGTGCAGGGGCAAAGCCCCTGCATGTAACGGGCGCGCTTTCACCGAAGCCCATTTGCGCAGCAAATGGGCGCAGCGCGCCCAAAACGCCCCGCAGGGGCACTCCTGGAGGGCGGCAGCCCGACCGAGAGC
>PEAG01000010.1 GCA_002753505.1 Magnetococcales bacterium HCHbin5
GGTGATTGGTGACGTGGCAATCGGTAACTTGCCAAACCGAGCCTACTCTTTTTCTACCCTGACAGCACCCCTTTCTGGCGTGCGATAATCATGGTCGGTGGACGAAACGATGATCAAGGCCCAAACAACCGTTCAGCCATTGAATTGAATGTCCGAATGATTCCATCCTGGCCGACGACAACAATACCACACGGGGTATTTTCGATCACCATCCGTTCCATCGCCTCGCCGAAGCGGATTTTTTCCTCTACGGTCAACCGCTTCAGGCCACCGGCCACGATGGTTGCGACCGTTTCAAGCAATTTGATGGAGTCCGGGTTCTGACTCTCCTGAATCTCCTGCTGCTGCAGACAGAGCATGAAGAGTCCCGCCACTTTGCCATCGACAAGAATCGGCACATGGTAATGGCCATGCGGCTCCATACCCTCGCGGCGGATCTCATGTCGATCATCCATGCTGGAGGCAAAGTGTATTTTACCGGTCACAGCAGCCCGACCACACAAACAATGACCAACTGGCAACCTGGCACACCAGGACGCCGCCGCTTCGGTCATATTATGATGGGCCACCATGATCAATTCCGGTTGTGGTTCGTTCACCAGAAAGGCGGCTCCGCTCTTTTCACTCCCCAGAAAAGAGAGACTCAAAAACAGGGTCAACGCACCCTCCAGCAACCCCTGAACAGTGGCCGCATTCAGAGAGAGCTTAAGAAATTCGTTGACGGTATTTTGTTGACTGATCTCTCTGCGCAGGCAATCTATCTGGTCAAGCAGCTCTCCACTCATGAACACATACTCTCCTGTTGATCACTTTGACCCATTACGCGCCGGGTTGCCCAAGAGGAATCCGAATCAAAAACTGAAGCCCCTGGCCCACACTGCTGCTGCAACTGATGGAGCCCCCCATGGCATGGGTAACCAAATTGTACACAGCATGCAACCCCAGCCCCATTCCCCCACGATTGGGTCGTGCCAGAAAAAACGGCTCAAATATATGTTTGATGACATCATCCGGCATGCCAACTCCATCATCATCATAATAAAAATGCAGAAAGCCTTTGACCTTCGAGAAGGTCATCGTGATCTGACCGGCCGCATCGGGTGCATAACCATGCATGTAGGAGTTGCTGAGCAGGTTGGTCACAATCTGGAACAGCGCGTTGGGATATCCCTGCATCTCCAGGTCTGCCGGACACTCAACGACCACGGCCAGACGGGTATTGCGGATGGTACGGCGCAGTGTTGTGACCGCCGATTCCACACACTCTTTCACCTGAAAGGTCTGAACAATGTCGCCAGACTGAATAACCGAAACCGATTTAAAACTCCGCACCAACTCGGCTGCCCGGTCCAGGTTGTTTTGGATCATGGCCAACAATCGCGAAGACAACGAGAGATGTTCCGCCAGTTCTTCCTCGGAGATCCCCTCGCGCTGCAAAAGTGTCTCGAAAGCGTGAATACGATCCGCCAACTCCGAGGCCGCCGTGATCCCGACACCCAGTGGCGTATTGATCTCATGAGCCACTCCGGCCACCATGTTGCCCAAGGCGGCCATTTTTTCGGACCGTATCAGCTCTGACAGCAATCGTTTTTCCTCGGTCATATCGATGATGACCCCCAGAAAGGAGAAGTCACTCCCCATTGAGACGCGGTCAACGGCCAAACGAATCGGGAATATTTTCCCATCCTTGCCCACGGCCTCCATTTCGAAGGGGGGAAGGCCTAAAATCCGCTTGTTGCCTGTTTCGAGATAGCTTTTAAAACCCGCACTGTGCGCATCCCGCAGGGCAGGAGGCACCAGCTCTGTCAAATTTTTGCCAATAATTTCCGGCTTGTCATAGCCAAACAACCGCTCGGAGGCGGAATTGAACTCCCTGATCCTGCCATCCCCATCCGCTACAACGATACCAAAGGGGGCTTTTTCGATAATAATGCGCTTTTGTTCTTCGCTGGCCATCAGGGTCGCTTCCCATCGCATGCGGTCTTTTTCATTGTGAAGTACGCGCATGAAAAACATCAACAACAACCCTGTAAATATCAGAATGGTCACAGGAACAACTGCAATACCAAAAAAAACATACTGCTCACCGGGCGATGAATCATGATGATGCACCGCGGTGAGTTGCCACTGCTGATCAAGGACAGTGAAAGAGCTTGTGACACTGAACAGCTCATTCGCAGGGAAGGAAGAAGGATCGTGTTCCTTGTCAGCATCCCGCTGTCGGCTGACATGGTGATACAAGAGGGTCTCCCCATGCGCAGCGGAAAGATCGTGCAGCCAGAAACTGACACCACGCTTTGACAAGCCAGCAATCGCAGACTCAACCAAATCACCGAATCGAATCACCCCCACGATGAACCCCTGCAGATGGCTGCGCCGTTCCTCTATCGTCTGTACAGTGTTTCCACTGGCGTAAACGGGATGCACAAGCAGCATGCCATACAGCTCCCCCGTTTCCTGAACGAGTAAAATTCTCGGTGTAAGCGTGGTTTTTCCAGAGTCCCGGGCTCGTTCAAATGCCTCCAACCGCTGGGGGTCGGAACGGACATCAAAGCCGAAGGCCTTCTCATTGCCAGCAAATGGCTCCAGGTAGTAGACAACGATATATTCATCCCGATCTTGTGCAGGCACCATCTGCCCCTGGGCGTGACGCTCTGTGATACGAAATCCCGGAAACTCTCGGGCCGTCTCCTGCTCAAAAGCACCTCTTTGATCTCCTGCCACCCGCAGGTTCCAGGTAAGGGCATGGAACCCCCTCTGACGACTCAGGACAGGACGAACGTAGAGAGCAAACTGTTGGCGATCCACCTGCCGGGTGGCCGCAAAAAATCCGCTTAAATCCTCCATAACATCCAGACATTGTTTGACACCGTTTTTGACCGCCTCGAAGCGTTCCATGGCATCCTGCTCAAACTTTTTGACATGGATCTGCTGAAAAAGCGTGTAAGCGGCATACGCCCCCACAACGGCCGTGGCCAACCCAACCACCAGAACGACCATCATGAGTCGCAAAATGGATTGTCTCTTACTTGGTATATTCACCGTGCGCTCATAGGCTACAGGAATTAGACGACTGTTTACCATCCCAACGGGGTTGATTGCGCCCCCCTGCCATCCAGCAGCAAAACAGAAAATCCTGAACATCACCCTCACAGAGTACATCAACAGGCGACCAACGGCAATATAAAGTCATGACACGACAAAACATTTCTGGAAGTGCAACGCCTTGAAAACGGATGCCTATTCAAGTCTGTAACCGTGTCGCACCCGCGAAACACCTCCATTATGCATCCAAAAAGTGTGTACAGCGGATCGAAGGCAGGTTAGAATTAGGGTGCCCGGGAGTTGGGGAAAAACAAATAATACATATATATTGTTTTCGATTTCTTTTAATTATTAATAGCATAATTCAGACAAGAACACCAGTCTTATGATGTTTTTTTTGCACCATGAATCGGGAGTGCCACCAGACTTGAGTGGAAGGCATTAATTAGATGAGAAGTTTCTTTAAGCTGCTGCCCCTGTCCGTGCTGATTGCTGGTCTGTTGGTGACATACCTCCTGTATCGATCGGCTGTGGAGGATGCCCAAGGGGATTTGCGCGATCGGTTTGAGTATCACTCGCGAGAGATTACGAGCCGCATTGCGCTGCGCATGTCTGCCTACGAACAGGTATTGCGAGGAGAGGCTGGCCTTTATGCCGCATCCGACCGGGTAGAACGCGATGAATTTCGTCGATATGTCAATGCTTTACAACTGGCAAAAAATTATCCCGGTATTCAGGGGGTTGGGTTTTCTCTGGTCATTCCTCCAGAGGAAAAAGAGCGGCACATTGAAGCCATCCGCAAGGAGGGCTTTCCCGAGTATGCTATCCAACCGGAGGGAGAGCGGTCGCTCTATACCACCATCATCTACCTGGAGCCCTTCGCCGGCCGCAATCTGCGTGCTTTTGGTTATGACATGTATTCCGAACCGACACGCCGTGCTGCCATGGAACAGGCGCGGGACTCGGGGCAGCCCGCCATGTCCGGCAAGGTCACGCTGGTTCAGGAGATGGGTCAACAGGTGCAGGCTGGATTTTTGCTGTACATACCGGTCTATCGTAATGGTATGCCACACGAAACAGTGGCCGATCGGCACGCAAACATTCTTGGCTGGGCCTACTCCCCCTTTCGGATGAGTGACCTCATGGCCGGCGTGCTGGGCCAGCAGGTCAATGAAATGGACCTGGAAATTTTTGACGGTGATACCCCCTCCCTCGAAGCGTTGATGTATAATTCGGTTGACGAATCATCCCCCGCTTCGGACCACCACATTCCCCTTTACCAAAAGGTGGAACCGATTTTGATCGCTGGCCACCTCTGGACAATCAAAATGCAGACTTTGCCCGCCTTCGAGGCCTATCTCGACACGCAACGGCCCAGGATCATGTTGCTGTCAGGAATGCTTGGCAGCGTATTGATCTCCCTGCTTGTCTGGCTGTTGGCCACTGGGCGGGAAAGGGCGATCAGAATGGCACAGGAGATGACCACCGAGCTGCGTCTGCATCGGGACCATTTGGAGGAGTTGGTAGGGGCGGCTACTGCGGAAGTCAAGGCTATTGTCCAGACAGCAGTCAACGCAGTCATCACGATCGATGGGCAGGGCATCATCCATACCTTCAACCCTTCTGCAGAAAAAATGTTTGGTTGGAGCAGCAAAGAGGCAACCGGCCGGAATGTCTCCATGCTGATGGAAAACGCTCTGGCTGTCCAGCATAATGGATTCCTGAAAAAATATCTGGATACCAGAGAGGAGACCATTATTGGCCGTGGTCGGGAAATTTTGGCCATGCGCAAAGATGGCACCTTCTTTCCGGCCTATCTGGCCGTGGGGCACGCCGAATTGTCGGGAGGGAGGCATATTTTTGTGGGTTTCCTCTCCGACATTACCCTGCAAAAAAAGGACGAAGCAGAACTGAGACAGGCCAAGGAGGATGCGGAATCTGGCGCACGGGCCAAGGCAGCCTTTATTGCCAACATGAGCCATGAGATCCGCACTCCGATGAATGCCGTTATCGGTTTTGCCGATGTGGTGTTGCAGGACTCCCGCCTGACCCCCGAAACCCGTCAGCATGTCAGGACAATTCTCGGTTCTGCCAAGGCATTGCTGGGTATTATCAACGACATTCTGGATGTCAGCAAACTGGAAAGCGGCAAGTTTACCCTGGAGTCCGCCTGTTTCCATCTGCCCAATGCCCTGACAGAGGCCATGCGCACGGTGGAACACCGGGCAGCAGAAAAAAATCTGGACATTCGTGTCGAATATGATCCCACCCTGCCTGTCCGTCGGATGGGAGATTCCACCCGGTTGCGGCAGGTGGTCTTAAACCTGGTGGGCAATGCCATCAAGTTTACCGAAAAGGGGAAGGTCACCGTTGCGGTGCGCCCCGACATCCAACCGGATCTGCTCCATTTTTCTGTAACCGATACTGGCATCGGCATGACCCCGGCGCAATCTGCCAAAGTGTTTGAAGCATTTACCCAGGCAGATGCCAGCACAACCCGTCGTTTTGGCGGAACCGGACTGGGTACCACCATTTCCAAGCAGATTGTGGAGATGATGGGAGGTAGGATTTGGGTGGAAAGTGAGGCAGGCAAAGGAACCGTTTTTCATTTTACCGTGCATATGCCCGTTGCAACCGTGATCGATGGGTGTCTGTACGAAGAGAGGGATCTCGTTGAAGAGGAGTATGCTTCACCCCGTCGGTTTCAGATCCTGCTGGCGGAAGATATCGAGGCCAACGCCACCTTGGCCATGTTGCGCTTGCAACAGCAGGGGCACAGGGTAACATGGGCAAAAAATGGCCAAGAGGTGCTGGATCTGCATCGGCAGGGCCAGCATGACCTGATTCTGATGGATGTCATGATGCCTCAATTGGATGGTCTGGAAGCAACCCGGGAGATTCGGGCAGCGGAGCAGAGAACGGGCCAACATATTCCCATCCTGGCATTGACCGCCAGTGTGATGCGTGAAGAGAGCGAACAATGCATGGCAGCGGGCATGGATGGGATCGAAGCCAAACCTATCGATTTCAATCGTCTTTTTTCCAGCATGGAGCAGCTTGTGCCCGCAGGAGCGGGAAAGCCCAATATTCATCGTACCATCGGCCTTCACTCCCTGGCCGCTATCAACTTTTCTCCTCTGGATGGTATTGTGGCGTATGAGAGGGCCATCAAAATCTGGCGGGATCCTGCCGCCTATCTCAAGGCATTACTCGCCTTTGGCCGGTCGCGGGCGAATGATGCGATTGAGATGGAACGCTTGCTGTCGGCATACCCCGATGACACAGGACCGGCCCGGGCTATGGCTCATGCCTTGAAGGGGGTGGCAGGAAATCTGGCCATTGACCGGGTTGCCCACTTGGCTACGGAGATTGATGCCGACTTAAAAACAGACCAAAAAGATTCTGCAGCATCCCGGTTGGGGGAACTGGATCGCGCCCTGCGGGAGTCAACGGCCGCTATTGACAGGATTCAGCCTGATACGTCCAATAACCAATCATCGACTTTGCAACCCTTCGATGAACGAACAATCCGACATCTGTTTGCGGAATTATCCAATGCTCTGAAGACGCTCAATCCCGATCCGGTTGAGCTGATCATGGCCAAACTGGCTTGCTATATGACCAAATCGGAACTGGATGCCATCCAGCGATCCGTGGATGTTTTTGATTTTGATGCAGCTCGATCCCACGCCACTGCCTTGGCAGACGGGTTGAGCCTAAGACAGGGGAGATGGAGCGATGAAAAAAATATTGGTAGTGGACGATGAACCCAACAATCTGCAAGTGATACGGCAAATATTGAAAGATCATTATCAACTGATCTTTGCCACAAACGGGGAGAAGGCCCTGGAGGCAGCTGACACGCATCTGCCTGATCTGCTGCTGCTGGATATTATGATGCCGGGAATGAGCGGCTATGAGGTGTGCCGACAATTGCGAGCGAACCCCGCGACTGAACATATTCCAGTTATCTTTGTCACTGCCATGAGCGAGGTGGAAGACGAAGCCAAGGGGTTTGACGCAGGCGCAGTGGATTATATCCAAAAACCAGTTTCCGGGTCTATCGTATTGCGAAGGGTGCAGACTCACCTCTCTTTGGTGTGGGCCAAGGAGTTGGAGGAGAGCCAGAAGGATGCCATTGCCATGCTGGGCGAGGCAGGTCATTACAATGATACGGATACCGGTGTCCATATTTGGCGTATGGCAGCCTATGCCTGCACCTTGGCCAAGGCGGTAGGATGGTCGGAACTTCAGGTTAAACGGCTTGAGCTGGCAGCTCCCATGCATGATACGGGCAAAATCGGCACCCCGGATGCCATTCTGAAAGCCCCTCGCAAGCTGACGGCAGAAGAGTGGGAGATAATGAAGCAACATGCGGTCATTGGTGCCGATATTTTAAGTAAGAGTCGCACCCCGTTGTTTGTCATGGCTGCCGAAATCGCCCGATGTCACCATGAAAAATGGGATGGCAGCGGTTATCCGGCAGGTCTGGTGGGGAATGCCATACCCGAATCCGCCCGGATGGTAGCCATTGCCGATGTTTTCGATGCCCTAACCATGAAACGGCCTTACAAGGAACCCTGGAGTATTGAGGATGCCATGACCGAAATCCGCAAGGGTTCCGGAAGCCACTTCGAGCCGCGTCTGGTGGATCAATTTGAGAAGATTCTGCCTGAAATGGTGCGTATCAAAGACGAATGGGCCTCAAAGGAGCAAGAGTTACATCCGTAGGCAGAGATGCTGATACCGTGGACGCTACGCTGTTTGGACATCTCAACTGTGTGGCTCCTTTTTGATAGGACAGAACCCCAACGGTCTTTTTTTTGCTGTTGCTGTTTTTTTGTCCGAAGGGCATCATGTTCAGGCAATAAATGGCATACAGCATGCTTTTCTCAAACAGGCACCTCGTTCTCTCCACGGAGGAAAAAATGGAGACACAAGCGGTACGGCAACCGGCGGTTGCCGGCTCATTTTATCCGGCTGATCCGCTCCAACTGCGGGCGATGGTGCGGCAATTGCTGGATGCGGCTCCGCCTCCGGCGGAGGCCCCCGTCCCCTGTGCCATGGTGGTGCCCCATGCGGGCTATATCTATTCCGGTTATACAGCCGCCTGCGGTTATCGCAGCCTGACCGCAGCCCCGGCGGCCAAACCGTTGCGGGTGTTTTTGCTCTCCCCCAGCCATCGGGCTCCACTGTCGGGCATCTCGGTGGGAGACTACCGGGCCTATCGCACCCCGTTGGGAGAGGTGACCATCGACCAGGAGACGGTACAACAACTGGCCGCTCTGCCGGATGTCAGCCGGGATACCGCCTCCCATCAGCAGGAACATGCCCTGGAGGTGCATTTGCCTTTTCTGCAGGAGACCGTCGGCCATTTTGTTCTGGTGCCGATCATCTTTGGCCGTATCAGCGGCGGCCATCTGGCGGATATTGTGGCCCGCTTCTGGCAACCGGGTGATCTGCTGCTGGCCTCCACGGACCTCTCCCATTTCCATACCTATGCCGAGGCGCGCCAAAAAGATGCCCTCTGCCTGGAGGCCATGGCGGCCGTCAATCCCCTGGCCATGTCCAAAACGGAAGCCTGTGGCAATACCGGTGTCTGCGCCCTGTTGGAGCTGGGACGGCGCAACCGCTGGCGTTCCGTCCTGGCCGACTATCGCACCTCCGGTGATACGGCTGGCGGCAAAGAGCGGGTGGTAGGCTATGTCAGTTATCTGTTTTACCCCCCCGCTGCCAAAGCCTCGTTGGATCAACCAGTCTCCCTGCCCGCCTTGGCCCGTAGCCACCTGGCCAAGGTACTGCGCGGTGAAAGCGGGTTGACTGCGGAGAGTGTGATCAGCCAATCGGCAGCCACGGCCCGCCAGGGGGCCTGTTTTGTGACGTTGACCAAAGGGGGACAGTTGCGGGGCTGTATTGGCAGTTTGCAGGCACACCGCCCCTTGGCAACCGATCTGTTGGAAAACAGCCTCTCGGCAGCGGTTCGGGATCCCCGCTTTCCGCCAGTCACCGCAGAGGAGTTGGCCGAGTTGCGGATCGAGGTCTCCTTGTTGACCCCGGCCCAACCCTTCCCCTATACGGACGGCGAAGATCTGTTGCGCCGCCTGCAACCGGGCGTCCACGGCGTCATCCTTGCCAAAGGCGGCCATCGGGCCACTTTCCTGCCGCAGGTCTGGGAGCAGCTGCCGGATCCCCGGCTTTTCCTGCAACATTTGTGCGTCAAGGCGGGACTCGGGCGAGACTGCTGGCAGGAAAAGCCGGATATTGCTGTCTACACGGTGGAAAAAATTGTGGAATAGAAGGGGTCTCGACCAGCCCGCAAGCGGTGGTGATGCGCGGGTCAAGGGAGTTCATTGCCCAGAATTTGCTCAACATCCAACCCTTCCACCAATGATTCCAAATGACTCTTGAGTTTTGTTCTCTCCATGGCGTTTTTGACCCGCGCTCTCAGGACAGGGGGTGAAAACGGTTTGGTGATATAATCCTCGCCCCCCATCTCCAACCCCCGCGCCTCATCGATGCTCTCCCCCGAAGCGGTCACAAAGATGACAGGGATTTCACAGGTGGTCTGATTTGCCTTCAGTTGTTCGCACACGGCAAACCCGTCCATGACAGGCATCATGACATCCAGCAAAATCAAGTCCGGCCTGCTGAGTGCAATAAACTGCAAAGCCTCTTCGCCGCTGTTGGCAATGACGACTTCATGGTTGGGTGACAATACCATGGCAAGCAGTTTGGTGTTGTTCGGGTCATCATCGACAACCAAAATGGATGTACGCATTTATCTTCCTTTAGGAAACAGGGGAGAGCAACCCCCTTAAGTATTGATCGCCAGGACAAGTGCTTCCCTGGCTGCAATCGCTTCTGCCTGGGCCGTGGCCAGCTCCACCTCCGCTTTTTCAAGCTGCTGGGTCAACTTTTCCAGCTCCAGTTTGGCCGTCTGAACCCGTTGCTGGGCATGTACCTGGTTGATGATGGCATGGCCAATATCGGTCGAAGCCACCCAGGAGAGTACACGTTTGACAGCGAGCAGATTGTCGCTGATCACCCATTTGGTTTGACCTGATAAAATGGAGAGACGGTGTCTGCAGACCGTTTCCGAACCACCGTTCTCACAGCTGCATTGAGCCGTCACGTTGTCTGTCTCATCCCTGCGGACGGTCACCGTGCAGTGGGGGGTGTTGCTGGAGACCTGGACAATAAAATTCAATTCATCCATGACAGGCATGCCCTTTATCAATCAATGTTTGCGCGTTTGTTCATGATCAGTTTAAAAACGGCTTTCCCACCCGATTCATTGCCTACGTACCACAAAATGTTTGATATTTTTCTTGAAAAGGGGGGGGAGGAGCGGCATAACGGCTCCCATCGGCATCTTCATGCCACGGGTGACTCAGCACCCCAAGCAGGGCCTGAAAGGGCTCCATATCCCCTCCTTGCAAAGCGGCATCCAGCACCTTTTCCACCCAATAGTTGCGCGGAATGCAGGCCGGATTGACCCGCTGCATGCTGGCCAACCGCGTTTTGTCATCCAACCGCTCCTGCCGCAAGCGGGCTCGCCACCGCATCGCCCAACCATCGTAAGCGGCAGGGTCCGAAAACAGGCTGCGAACCGCCTCATCCGCGCCGGGCTCTACCGCTGCGGCTGCGAGTCGCCGGAAGGTCAGGGTATAATCGGCTGCACCGTTTTGCATGGCCGCAAGCAGCTCCTGGACAAGCCCGGCATCCTCGGGGGCAGCCGAGGCCAAACCGAGTTTTTGCCGCATGCCCGCCAGCCAGTGGTGGGAAAAGCGTTCAAAAAAACCCTCAACAACCGCCTTGGACCGTTCCAGTGCCACTTTATCGTCCAACGCCATGATTGGCAACAGGGTTTCCGCCAGTCGTGCCAGATTCCAGGCAGCGATTTGCGGTTGGTTGGCAAAGGCGTACCGGCCCCACTGGTCGATGGAGCTGAAAAGTGTCGCCGGGTGATAGCTGTCCATGAAGGCACAAGGACCATAATCGATCGTTTCGCCGGCTATGGCCATGTTGTCGGTATTCATTACCCCATGGACAAAACCCACCTGCATCCAGCGGGCAACCAGCATCGCCTGTCGCTCGGCAACCGCCTGCAACAGCGCGAGGTAGGGATCACCCTGGGGCTCCAGAGCGGAAAAATGGCGCTCAATCACGTAATCCGCCAGGGTGCGCACCCCTGCATAATCCCCCCGACAGGCAAAATACTGAAAGGTGCCGATACGCACATGGCTGGCAGCCACCCGGGTCAGGAGTGCCCCTGGAAATCGCTCCTCCCGTATGACCGACTCCCCCGTCGTGACCGCTGCCAGGGACCGGGTGGTAGGAATACCCAGGGCGTGCATGGACTCTGAAACCAGATATTCCCGCAATACGGGACCAAGCCATGCCCGGCCATCACCCTGACGAGAAAAAGGGGTTTTTCCCGACCCCTTCAGTTGAATATCTCGCCGTTTGCCCTGACGATCGATCACCTCCCCCAGCAATATGGCGCGTCCGTCGCCCAACTGAGGTACAAAATGTCCAAACTGGTGTCCCGCGTAGGCCAGTGCAATCGGCTCCGCATCCGCCGGCAACAGATTGCCCGCAAACAGTTGATGCGCCCAGGGTTCCAGCTCGGATGGCGCAAGGCCAAGCTCCTCGGCCAAGGCCGCATTGAACAGCAACAGATGCGGGTCGGCGACCGGAACAGGGGCAAGACGGGCATAAAAACGGGATGGCAAACGCTGATAACTGTTATCAAAACCAAAGAAAACCCGGGGTGGCCCCATCGTTGCCGTTTCAGCTTTCATCGGGCACAAACTGCAAAGCCACCCCGTTGTTGCAATAGCGCAGGCCCGTGGGAGAAGGTCCATCCTTGAACAGATGCCCCTGGTGCCCTCCACAACGGGAGCAGTGATATTCTGTGCGTGGCATCAGCAACAAAAAATCCATCCGCGTCTCCACCCGCCCCTCGATGGCTGCAAAAAAGCTTGGCCAACCGGTGCCACTGTTGAATTTCATGGTGGCGTGGAACATCTCCTGACCGCAGCCCGCACAAAGATAGCGTCCCGACCGCTTTTCGTCATTGAGCGGGCTGGAAAAGGGGGGTTCGGTACCCTCTTTGCGCAGCACCCGGAACTGTTCCGGTGTCAGTCGGTTTTGCCATTCGGCATCATTGTCAGGAAACATTTTTTCGCTCATCGGTCATTCCTGATTGGGGCTACTGCGTTGGCCTTCGTCGGTATGGAAAAAGCGGGCATATGAACACGCTTTCAGGACACCGTCAACCCCGGCATCTTCCCAACGGCTGCCGATGATGTCAAGCGGGTCTGTATCAAACGAACCCGATTGTGTTATTCTCCCCCTGCGCCGATGGGAGGGCACCATGTTTTCCAGACGGTCCGGCGCGATTATACCCACCCATTTTACGGGAGCCTGCTGTTGAGTCACATCGATACGGACGCACATTATCCTTACAGACACTATATCCGTCCGCTGCTGTTTTTATTGCGGCGCAAGACGGGCCATCTGACCGATCCGGTGAAGCTTTGGGGACGGATACCCTCCGCCTTTTTGGGCTTTCTCTGGACATTGGGCAGTCTGGAACGGCGCGCCTCCCCTTTGAACGCGCAGCTGCGCGCCCTGCTTCGTACCCGCGTTTCGCAGCTGGACCTCTGCGCGTTTTGTATCGGCCTCAACGGCGGCAAGGCACTGGAACGGGGCGTCACAGAGGAAAAGCTGCTGGCACTGGCAGATTTTGCCACCTCTCCCCTGTATGATGAGGCAGAAAGGGTTGCCCTGCGCTATACCGAGGCGATCACCATGACCGGAGGCAAAGTGGAGTCCGGGTTGATGGATGCACTGAAATGCCATTACAGCGACAATGAAATTATTGAACTCGCTGCCCTTGTGGCCCATCAAAACCTCTCCACCAGGTTTAACCGGGCCCTGGGTGTCAAAGAGTAGGCGGGCTTCCATCCACAATATGCTGTACTGATCAGGATTTTTGCCCTTGTCCCTCCCCCTTTCATCGCGGCACGAAACATTTTTTCTGTTCACCCTTGCCGGCATCCAGTTTACCCATATTCTGGATTTCATGATCATGATGCCTCTGGGACCGCTCCTGATAGAGGCATTTGGCATTGACACACAGGCGTTTGGCCTGCTGGTGGCCTCCTACACTCTGAGTGCGGGCACAGCCAGCCTGTTGGTTGCAACCTTCATCGACCGCTTTGAGCGCAAAAAACTGCTGTTGGTTGTTTTTTTCCTGTTTGGTGCCTCGACGCTGGCCTGTGGGTTGGCAGCCAGCTATCCCGCCTTGCTGGTGGCACGCGGACTCTCAGGCACATTTGGGGGGGTAATGGGTGCCATGGTGCAAACAATGATCGGCGATGTCATCCCCTACTCTCGTCGAGCCCGGGCCAGCGGCCTCGTTGCCGCCGCCTTCTCTGTCTCCACGGTGGCCGGAGTGCCCGTCTCGCTCTGGCTGGCCAACCATCTCCAATGGCGAACACCCTTCCTGCTGACTGCCGCCCTGACCGGCATCGTGATGCTGCCCGCTCTGCGAACATTGCCGGAGCTGCGTCAACACATCCACCACAAAAAACCGGCCCATGCGTTCTCGACCATGTTCATGGTATTAAGCGATTTCAATCATATCAAGACATTAATCTATTCCACTCTGATTATTTTTTCCGGCTTTACCGTCATCCCTTACATCACCCTGTATGCCGTTCACAACGTTGGCATTGCACAGTTCGATATTCCGATCGTTTACCTTGTGGGAGGCACGGCGACCCTTTTTTCATCCCAGTTGATTGGTCGTTGGGCTGACCGGCGCGGCAAGGTCGAGGTTTATCGTCGACTGGCCCTGGCAACGACCATTCCACTCCTGGTCGTGACGCATGTCAGCAGTGCCACTTTGCCGATCTGGATACTCTGTACGACAACCTTTTTTGTCCTGGTTTCCGGCCGCATGATCCCGGCAATCACCATCATCACGGCGGCGGCCCAGCCGGGCTTGCGGGGTACCTTCATGTCACTGAATGCAACCGCTCAATCCCTGGCCATGGGGGCAGCGACGTTGCTGACCGGCTTTGTTGTCGGCCAGGAGAGTGGTGGACAGATCGTCGGATATGCCCAGGTCGGTTATATTGCCGTCCTGTCCAATCTGATGGCAATCTGGTTTGTTGGGCATATCACGATTCATGATCAGCATCGCTCATGAATCAATTCTTTGCCCGCTTTGTCGGCATAAAGATGCTGCCCTGCCCACATGCTTTAGGTGCTATTGACAAACGCCACCAACCAAGGTACCCTGTTCCCCCTGTCATTGTAGCACTTTAACTCGTCAAATCGCGACGGTCGCCTCACTGGGCAATACGAATCTACTGCTGTCCATCAAAGAGTGTACTTCTTAGACAAATGCGACAACCAAAACATGGATTGTCGGTGTGCGTCGTTCAAAAAGGGCCATTACCCGTTCCTAATTCTTGCCAGGGGATAAAAAATGCAGTGGATCAAAGACGTAAAAATTGGATCAAAATTAATTATGGCGTTTTTGCTGGTCTCTCTGCTGATCGTTACGGTGGGATGGATTGGCATCGCCAATATGGGGGCATTGGATGAAGCGGATACCAACTTGTATGAGAAAGAGCTGCTCGGTGTCAGTGCCATCAAAGAGGCCAATATTAACCTGATCTACCTCACCCGTGCAGAGAGGGGCGTTTTGCTGGCTCCTACCAAAGAGGAGAAGGAGAAACAGTTATCCCGGTTGTCTGTCTATTTTAACGAAATGCAAAAACAGTTGACCGAAGCCAAACCCCGGTTTGTCTCCGAAGCGGGCAAGGCTCTGTTGGCCAGGGTGGACGCCGCCATTGCAGACTGGAGACCGGTCCACGAAGAGATTATCCGGCGTGCCAAAAATGATGAGCTTTCCCAGTCAAAAGACTCCGTGACATTGGCCTTTGGAGCGGGCATAGAGAAGGTGAAGGTATTGGACGACCTGCTCAGCGAGTTGGCCAATCAGAAGGAGGCCCGTGCCAAACAGGCTTCGGACGAAAACTCCCAGCTTTACCAGCATAGCCGCACCATCATGATCAGCCTGATCCTGGTCGCCCTGGTTCTGGGCATGGCGATGGGGTACGGCATCTCCCGTTCCATCACCGTTCCACTCAACGAAAGTGTATCGTTGGCGGAAGCGTTGGCTGATGGCGACCTGGCGCAATCCATCCAGGTGAACCGGAAGGATGAGGTGGGGCGTCTGGGTGATGCCATGAACGGATTGGCGGCTAAATTGCGTGAGGTGATTGGCGAGATCGCTACCGCAGCAGAGCAGGTTTCCATCGGCAGCAACGAGATCTCGGACGCTGCGCAGAGTCTCTCCCAGGGTGCGACCCAGCAGGCGGCCTCTGTGGAGGAGACTTCGTCGTCGATGGAAGAGATGTCATCCAACATCAGTCAGAACACCGATAATGCTGGCACAACCCAGATGATCTCACAAAAGGCCGCCAAGGATGCGGCCGAGGGCGGTTCTGCGGTCAACCAGGCCGTGCAGGCCATGAAGGAGATCGCCTCCAAGATCGGTATCATCGAGGAGATTGCCCGACAGACCAATCTGTTGGCCCTGAATGCCGCCATTGAGGCGGCCCGTGCCGGTGAACACGGCAAGGGCTTTGCCGTCGTGGCCGCCGAGGTCAGAAAGTTGGCGGAGCGGAGCCAGACAGCAGCCGGAGAGATCAGCCATCTGTCCGCCTCCAGCGTCAGCATCGCAGAAAAGGCGGGGGGCATTATCAACAATCTGGTGCCTGACATTCAGAAAACGGCCAAACTTATTCAGGAAATCAACACATCCAGCCAGGAACAAAACCAGGGAGCCGGTCAGATCAACCAGGCCATTCAGCAATTGGATCAGGTCATTCAGAGAAATGCGGGAGCCTCCGAAGAGATGGCTGCCACCGCCGAAGAGTTGAGTTCACAAGCCGACATGATGGCGCAATCCATCGCCTTCTTCAAACTCGGCCATCAAGGTGGTGGTGGCTCCGCCAAGCGGAAAGCGGCTCCAAAAACCGCGCAGAAGAGAACCATGGCCACCAAACAGCCAAGTCCCCCCCCTCAGAAGCGGGAGCAGATGGTGCTGGCCGCTCCGGCTCGCAAATCCGCAGGCGTTGACCTGAAGCTGACCCATTCAGACGATCAATTTGAATCTTTCTAACATTTGGCGAGATGCACGGTGTCGGGGATTGTCGATTCCCCGACACCGTACCCGGACTCATGGAAGGCGATTAAGCTGCCCCGGCGAAGCCGGGGCAGGCGTTTACTGCGTGAATAGAATTATTTCCAACCCGCTTTGCGATCACACTCCGCCTGCTCTTTGGGATGGCTCTTTTCCCACTGCGTGATCGATTTGGTCTCGTTCTCGTCCATCTTTTCGTTCATGCAGGTGCAATAGATGCTGACTGTCTCGGGAGCCACTTTGGCATTGGCATTATCTTGCATGCACTGGGCAATCCACTTCATGTCATCTGCACCCGCATAGGCCACGCCACTGACCAACACGGAACCAACGAGGAGAACCATCACTGATTTCAATTTCATCTTTCGTGACCTCAAATAGTGGTGATTTAGAGAGAACCGATTGTTTACCCAACGAACCAACTGCTGATACCAAGTCGCCATCGGGGTACAAACCACGAAACCACAACCAAAAACCCCAACAGCGGCGGGGATTCTACTGTTTTCCGTATCGCAAAGCAAGGATGACCGCGCTGCTTCCCGACAAAGCCTGGCCAACGGCCTCATCGTTCACTTACATCTTGACATATTTGTCCTTTTTCACATTGCAAACCGGGCACTGCTCTGGCGGTTGGCCAAACTCCACGTGCCCACAAACCGGACAAAGGTAAATATCCACCCCCGCCAGATCCTGCCCGTTGGCAACGGCGGCCAGGGCCTGCTCGAACAGGCGGTGATGAATTTTTTCCACCTCCATGGCACTCTGCATGGATTGGGCGGCCCGCTTGTTGCCATCCTGCTGGGCCTCGGCCACAAAGCCAGGGTACATGGTGGTGAATTCATGGGCCTCCCCCGCAATAGCCGCCTGCAAATTTTCCACTGTCCCCCCCACCCCATCCATCGCTCTGAGATGGGCATGCGCATGAATGGTCTCCGCCTCGGCCACCGCCCGAAACAATCTTGCCACCTGGGCAAACCCCTCTTTTTCCGCTTTGGCGGCAAAGGCCAGGTATTTCCGGTTTGCCTGGCTCTCACCCGCAAAAGCGTGCTGCAAATTTTCTTGTGTACTCATCATCTTCTCCATGATTAAAGCAAGGTGAGATCAACCCGCTGACTCACCGGATAACACCTCCCGTAGAGCCGGGTGGGGAGGTTCCGACAGATCCCGCTGACTGATGGAGTCCGCAACGCGCCGGATAACATCCAGCAGAAGCTGTTTTTTGATGGGTTTGTTCAGATGTTCATCACAGCCGGCCGCCAAACTTTCCCCCTCTTTATCCACACCAACATGGGCACTCAGAGCCATGATGATCAACGGTTGCCGCCCCTGCTGCTGCTCCCATTGGCGAATGGCGCGTGTGGCGGCGTAACCATCCATGTTGGGCATCTGAATGTCCATCAGCACCAGATCAAAATTTTCCTCCTGCACCCGCTCCACCGCCTCCACACCATCATTGACAATCACCAACTGGTGCGGCGTCTTCTTGAGATATGCCTGCAGCAGCATCTGGTTTTCGGCCGCATCCTCCGCAAACAGGATACGCAAACTCCGAGTCTCTGCGCTGACGGAAGGCTCCAATGTGGGCAGCAGGGATACCTCCGCATCCAGCGCACGCACGGGCAGGACAAAAAAGAAGGTACTCCCCTGCCCCAGTTGGCTCTCCACCCCTATCCGACCCCCCATAAATTCCACCAGTTTTTTGGAAATGGCCAGACCCAGGCCAGTACCTCCATATCGCCGGGTAATGCCTGAATCTGCCTGGGTGAAATGCTCAAAAATCTGGTTCATATGTTCCGCATCCACCCCGATACCCGTATCCGTCACCTGGAACAGGAGCTTTCCCTCCCCCTGAAAATGGGGCAGCAATGCCACCGAAACGTGACCACTCTGGGTAAACTTGATGGCATTGCCCAGCAGATTGATGAGTATTTGACGCACCCGCCCGTCATCCCCCGCAACCCACTCCGGTACATCCGGGTGTATCTCGGCAGACAACAACAGCCCCTTCTCTTCAGCCGCCATCCGCATCATGCTGGCCGTCTCTTCCACAACCTGACGGGGAGAATAGGGATGGTCGGAAAGGGTGAATCGGCCGGACTCAATGCGAGAAAAATCGAGGACATCGTTGATCACCCCCATCAAAGCCTTGCCGGAACGGTGCATGGTCTGAACCAGCCGGAGTTGATCCTGTTCCAGATCCATCTCCAACAGCAGGTCCGACATCCCCAGCACCACGTTCATCGGCGTACGAATTTCGTGACTCATGGCAGCCAAAAATTCCCCTTTGGCTTTGGCAGCCTGTTCGGCCTGCGCCATTGCCTGCTGCATCTTTTGTTCCGCCTGCTTGCGCTCGGTAATATCCCGCACCACCGCCATCAACACCTTCCTGCCATCCAGGGTAACCGCATTGAGGAGCACTTCGGCAGGAAACTCGGTGCCATCCGAGTGGCGATGCATCCACTCAAAACGATGCGAACCCTGCGCCATGGCTGTTGCAATGCGGCGGCTGGCCAGCAGCTGCGATGCCTCGCCTTGTGGTTGCAGGGCAGGCGAAACGTCGGCTGGACTCAAACGGCAAAATGCCTCCCGGCTGGGATAGCCGAACAGAGCCAGTGTCGCACCATTACAATCAAAAAAATACTTGTCATCCAGCAACATGACTGCATCGTTGGAAGATTCGAACAGGGTGCGGAAATGGGCCTCCGAACGAATCAGGGCATCCTCCATCTGTTTGCGTTCCGTGATGTCGATCACGCTGCCCACATACCCGGTTACAACCCCTTTATCATCTTTGATCACCTTGGAATAGGCCAAAACGTGGCGAATCTCCCCGTCAACCCTGACAAATCGAAACTCAAACTTGAAGGGTCTGTCCTCTCGAATCGAAGCAGCTTTCTCAGCAAAGAAGGTTTCCCGATCATCGGGGTGCAGCGCACGGGTCCAACCGTTGCCAAGAGCCTGTTCAAACGTCAACCCGGTGATCTCTTGCCACTTCTGATTGACATAAACACAGCCCCCCTTGATGTCGGCCTCGAACAGACCGGCTGGAGAGGTTGCCAGCAAACCGCTCAAGCGTGAGGTTGCCTCCTGCAGCGAAAGCTCCATCCGCTTGCGCTCAGAAATATCCATCCCCATCCCGACCAGGTAAGGTTCGTCATCCAGTTCGATCCGTTGACCGATAAAGTAGAAGGGTGTTGTGGTGCCGTTCTTGGCAACAATACTGGCCTCGGCACTGGCGACTCCATGGGTAAAGACCTCTTCAATTCTTGCCAGAATCGTATCGCGATCCTCGCCTCGAAAAAAATCTGTCGGATGGGCTGCAGCCATCTCCTCTGGCGTAAAACCGGCCATCTCCTCAAACTTTTTGTTCCATTGCAGCAATCGCCCCTTCCGACTGATCAGATAGAAGGTACCGGGCAGAGAGTTGATTAAATTGCAATTAAAATGTTGCTCCTTGCGCAACGCCGCCTCAACCGACCTCCGTTCTGCAATTTCCAGTTGCAGCGTTTCATTCGCCTGCCGCAACTTTTCAATACCAGTCTCTCTTTCCGTCACATCCAGAGCCATCGAGAGAATGCCACGCACCTCTCCCTCCCGGTTTTTCAACGGGGCATTAAACCACAGGCAGGAGATAATCTCGCCAGATTTGGTAATATTGTTGCCGGGAGCAGAATAGTCTGCATCGTGTCCGGCCAGCAGGCTCCGCATCGCCTCAGCCACCGGGACAACGACTGCAGGGGGTACAAACAGCTCCAGCGGTGTTCGCCCCAGTGCCTCGGTTTTGCTATAGCCAAATATTTTTTCCGCCGTTAAATTCCACTCAACGGCTCGAAAATCGGTATCCCAGACAATGTAGGCGATCGGCATGCGCATGGTGGCCTGGGAGAGTTGCTCACTGGTGGCCAACAGTCTTTCCTGGGTCTCCTGCAACAGGATCGTGTACGCCCTGGCCTCGTCCGCGCGACTCTGCAACATGCGCATCAGATGCAACAGGAGGGAGACCACCAGGAAAGAGATCACCAGCGCGGTCACCAGACCGGTCACAATAAAGTCGAGGCGAATCTCGCCATAAAACAGCAGGCTTACCCCACTCACAATCAGAACGGTTCCCACCTCTGAAATCAGGACAGAAAACAGTTGAATACGAATGGGTGCCCACGTCGCTATCTTCAGCACCATTTGATCAATAGGGGAAACCACGAGACACCTTGCATATCCTGTTGTTGGATGATAGGGCGTTGTCACTCAAACATCTTGATAATGGATGATACGGCCCTGTTGGCCTCCTCAAAATCCATACGATCCAAGGCCTCCCGCATACCATCCAGCAACCGACCCTCAACGCCGGCCTGCCGCAGCACCGGCCTGAGCAATGTCTCCCGCTGCAGGGCCTTGAGATTGCCTTCCTGGATCCAGGTTGCCCATTCGGTCAACAGAGGCAGCACGGCTGTTGGATCAGAAAAAAGGAGAGCCGAACTTTTGACCGTATTTCTCTCCTCCTCTGCGGCGGTCGGCAGCGACGCAATGCCCTGGACAACCTCTCGCAGGGCGGCGGTAAATGCCGTCATCGGCGATTCCCAACCTGCGGCCCCCTCCTCCTTGATGGCAATCTCCAACCGACCGGCGGCCTCAAACAGACGCTGGGCCGAAAGGTTGCCTGCCATCCCCCGAATGGTGTGAACCAGCCGCCCCGCCTCTATTCTCCCCTCTGGCTCCTCTCCTTGCAACAACAGTGCGATTTTTTGCTCCGCCTGAGCAAAATCCCGTAAAAACTCCTTCAACAACACCCGCAGCAACGGATGGTTTCCATTCAACCGTTCAAGCACCTCCACCAAACAGATGCCAGGCAAATGGTTGATCACCCATGGAGCCATCTTTTTCTGAATCGGTTCGCTGGTCAGCGTCATCTTCCCCAGACCCTCACGGGGACTTATCCAGCGCAACAGTGCCGCATACAAGGCTTTCTTGTCAATCGGCTTTGTCAGATGGTCCACCATGCCAGCTTCCAGGTATTTTTCCCGGTCTCCCACCATCGCATTGGCTGTCATGGCAAGGATCGGGATGGTTTCCCAAGCCGGCTGCAAACGGATCCGGCGCGTCGCCTCGACACCATCCATGATCGGCATTTGGATATCCATCAGAATAATATCAAAAACTGATTGGCTCAGCTTCTGGATCGCCTCCACCCCGTCCCGGGCGAGTACCACTTCCAGACCGATATGCTCCAATATCTCTCCGATCACCTGTTGATTGATCGGATTATCCTCTACCACCAACACCCGTGCCCCGCCTATGCGTCCACTGAGGTGCGCTGTCTTTTCGTGAACCGACCGCTCCACGTCTGTGATTTTGCCCTTCTGCTCACCAAACACCTCCAGAATGGCATTGAACAGGGGGATGCGACCGATCGGTTTTTGCAAAATCATATCCACCCCTGCGGCCCCGGAACGGTCCAGAATCTCCTCTTTTGAGAACGCAGTCAGCATGATCACCTTGGGCGGTGGGTGCGCAAAGTGTCGCAACCGTTCTACCGTTTCAATGCCATCCATGCTCCGCATGCGCTGATCCATGAAAACCAGATCAAACGGTGCCCCCTTGCTCAAAGCGGCACCCAACACCGCCAAAGCCTGATCCCCGGAAGTGACCAGAGTCGGCAACACACCAAACCCGTGCAGCAGGTTACGCAACAACAAGCGGGCCGTCTCGTTGTCATCCACGACCAGAACCTTGATCTGTCTTAACCGTTTAGGCAAGGCTGTTCTGGCTTGCCGGGCCTTTTTTTCGCAACCAAACATGGCCGTGAAATAGAAGGTACTGCCCACATTGGGGGTACTTTCCACATCAATAGTGCCTCCCATCATGGTGACCAACCGTTTGCAAATACTGAGCCCCAACCCCGTGCCGCCAAACCGGCGGCTGATCGAGCCATCTGCCTGGGTAAACTGCTCAAACAGGAGAGCAATCTGTTCCGGGTCCATGCCAATCCCGGTATCCCGAACCGAAAAGGCAACCTGTGCGGTATCGGCAGAGTGTTTCAGCAGGGTGGCGCGGACATCAATCTCGCCCCGTTCGGTAAACTTGATGGCATTGCTGATCAGATTCATCAACACCTGCTGCAAGCGGGTATCATCACCCACCAGCACAGGCACCGTCGACTGGGTGAGGGATATGTTAAACTCAATCCCCTTGGAAGCCGCACTCTCCCGGAACATGCTGCCCAAATTGTCAAACAGATCTCCCAAATAAAAGGGCACCGCATCCAGCGTCAATTTGCCCGCTTCAATTTTAGAAAAATCGAGAATATCATTGATGACCCGCAGCAGAAGACGGGAAGAGCTGGCAATTTTGGTCAAATAATCTCGAAGCTTTTCTGCCATGGGCATCCCCAGGGCCAACTCGCTGAGCCCGATAATGGCATTCATGGGGGTGCGGATCTCATGGCTCATGTTGGCGAGAAATTCTGATTTGGCCCGATTGGCCGCTTCGGCCTTTTCCCGGGAAACACGCAGCGCATCCTCCATCTGCAATCGTTCGGTGATCTCTTTGAAAACAACGACGGCACCCTTGATTTGACCACCTTCACGGATCGGACTGATGGTCAACTCCACCATCACACTGGTTCCATCCTGGCGATAAAAAACCGCCTGTTCCAAGTGCTGGACGACACCTTCCTGCACCGTGGGGTATATGGAACACTCTGTGCGGTCACAACCCTCCTCACCGGCCGGGCCATGATAGAAGATGCGGTGGGATTTACCCAGTAACATGCTCTCTTCCCAGCCCAACAGACGGGTGACAGCCGGGTTGACAAAGGTAAAATTGCCCGCCCGGTCCAGACCATACAACCCTTCACCGACCGCGTCCAGTATCCATTGATTGCGTCGGTGCAGGCGGAGGCGGTCCATGTGATTTCTGACCCGGGCTGCCACAATGGCACGACTGAACGGCTTGGTGATATAGTCGATCGCACCGACATCCAACCCCCGCTGCTCATCCAGGGCACTGTCCATCGCCGTGATAAAAATGATGGGAATATCACGGGTATCAGCCGCAGATTTGAGTGCCAGACAGACATCAAACCCATCCATCTCCGGCATCACGATATCCAGCAGAATCATATCCGGGATCCGTTTGGCAGCCACCCGCAAGGCACTCCGGCCATTGGTGGCGGTAAACAGGGTGTAATCCCCCATCAAAATGGCAGCCAGCAGTTTTATATTGCCCGGCACATCATCCACAATCAGAATGGTCGGTTTTGCCTGCTCTTCGGAGCTGCTCATACATCACACTCCAGAGAAATCTCCAACCGCTGCGCAATGGCAGTCAGAAACTCCCAGGCACCCTCAAAATTGAATTGTTCCAGACAAGCATCCATCTGTTTCATTTCGTGCTCAACCCCCCCACCCCGCAGGCGTGGCTTCAACTGCTCCACGCATGAAAACACTTCAATGTTACCCTCATCAATCAATTTGGCCAGTTGAGACAGTAAAGGGGTGATCATGACCCGATCCATCGGGCCTGCTGCCTCTCCGGCTCTCTCTTCCACAGGAGTTGCCAGCAATGGCAAAGTGCGAATGGAGGTTTCGACCTGCTGCATGGCATGTTCAAGAGTATCCAGCAGAGCGGGCCAGTCAGATCGTTTTTCCACCCGAATGGCCTGCTCCAGCAGCTGGGCCGCTTGAAACAACCCGTGGGCCGCCAGGTTGCCCGCCACGCCCCGCATGGCATGTACCCGCTGGCCAGCCAAGGTAATGTCATCCCGACGTTTGCCCTCCAGCAACTGCCGCACCTGCTGCGGAATGGCCGCAAAATCCTGTACAAACTCTTGCAGCAGGGATCGATACAAACGGTGATTGCCCCCTGTCCGGTTCAACCCATCGACCACATCAATACCCGGCAACTGTTCCGGTATCAATGCGATACGCTCCTCCGTCTCGATCGGTAAAGGCAGCGCATTGCGCTGCCGCTCCCCTTCCACCACTCTTACCCAGCGGAGCAGTACCTTATACAGATTTTTTTTATCGATGGGCTTGCCGATATGATCATTCATCCCCACGGCCAGGCAGTGTTCCTGGTCGTCAAACAGGGCATGCGCCGTCATGGCAATAATGGGACGTTCCGTCCAACTGGGATGCTGGCGAATCCGGCGGGTCGCCTCATAACCATCCATACCCGGCATTTGGATATCCATCAGGATGGCGTCATAGTCGCAGGCCGCTGCCATATCCACCGCTGCCACGCCATCCTGGGCCACATCCACCTGGATACCCACCTTTTCCAGCAACTCCCTGGCAACCTGTTGATTGATCGGGATATCCTCCACCAGCAAAATACGGGCACCTCTCAGAACGCGATAATCCTTCGCATCGGCCTGGGGCGCAGAGGGTTCAACCTCCAGGAGAGGTTCAACCGACTCTCCGCTCCAGCCTGAGCCGGGATGTACGCCATCTTTGGGAGGATCGTCTACTGCCTCGCCCTTTCCCTTCAGCAAAGGTACTGCAAAAGAGAACAGACTGCCTTTGCCCAGCTCACTCTCTACACGCACAGTTCCATCCATGGCATCTATAATGCGTTTGCAAATGCTGAGACCCAAGCCGGTACCCCCATAGCGGCGGCTTGTGGAGCTATCCGCCTGCATAAACGGATTAAACAGGGCCTCCTGCTGTTGTTCCGTCAGGCCGATACCCGTATCCTGAACCGAAAATTCAAACCACAGAGCTGCCTCCTCACCGGGCAGCACTCGGGCCTTTGGAGGGGATTCCAACCGACGCACCCGACAGACCACACCTCCCTGCTCGGTAAACTTGATGGCATTACTGACCAGGTTGCTCAACACCTGCTCCAGTCGAAACGGGTCGCCCAATACAGCACCCTTGCAATTCGAGGCAACCTCCAAGCTCCATTGCACCCCCTTCTCTTCCGCCTGCTTGAGCAGCAGGCCCTCCACCCGCTCCAGTACATCCACGATACAAAAATGGACCGACTCCAGCTTCAGCCGCCCGGCATCCATTTTGGAAAAATCCAGAATATCGTTGATGATCCGCAACAAGGCGTGGGACGCATCCTGAATCTTGCTCAAATAATCATGGACTTTGGGTGAAATTTCCGCCTGCAATGCCAGCTCGGTCAGCCCGATGACCGCATTCATGGGGGTGCGAATTTCATGACTCATGGTGGACAAAAAGTTGCTCTTGACCCGATTGGCCACTTCAGCCACCGAAAGGGTCTCCTCCAGGGATTTAAGCAACTGCTTCTGGTCGGTGACGTCCTGAAAAAAGGCGGTACAATGGGTCGGGGAGGCAGAACCGCCCTGGCCAAAACTGTGGGTTGCGATAATAGCCATCTCAAGGTCAATCTGTTGACCGTTTTCCCGCAAACCATCCACCTCCCATTTTTTGCTCAGCGTACGTCCCAACGCCCCACCCAGTGCGCAGTCAGCCATGATCTGGCTGTAGAGTTGCCAGAAGGGTTCCGAGAAAACAAAACGGTTCATCGGTTGACCCAGCATGGCCTCACGGCTATAGCCAAGCAACTGGGTGGCAGCCGGATTGACAGCGACAATGCGGCCCTCCCGATCCATGGTGATGATGGCATCCAGCGCATTGTCCAGAATGGCCTGCAAATGGGCTTCCCGCTCCAATAACGCCCGTTCTGCGGCCTGTTGCCGCTGGTGGGCACGGTGCGCGTTGCCGTAGTAGCGCAGGCGGGCCAGCAGTTCCACCTTTTCCGGCAATTTGACCAGATAGTCATTGGCTCCCAGGGCAAAGGCCGCAGCCTTCTGGACCGCATCCTCGTTGGCAGACAGCATGACGACAGGTACATGCTGCAGTGAGGGTGTATGGCGCAACCGCTGCAACAGCTCAAAACCATCCATGTCCGGCATGGCATAATCCAGCAAGATGACATCCGGCAGAATTTGTTGAATACATGCCTCTGCCAGCAACGGATCCTGCACATAATCCAGGCTGAACTCCGTTGCGGCATCCCCGGTCAACATGTGCTGGACCAACTGTTCGGTCAATCTCTGGTCGTCAACCAACAGAATGCGGAGCATCAGATCCTCCGTAAAAATTCAGGTAGTTGGATCATTCATTCTTTTCCAGCAATTCTGTCAAGGCCACCAGAGCGGCTCCAGCCTCGGCAAACTGCAACTGGTAAAGCGGGGTTTCCAACCGCATGATCTCTTCCGCCAACCGTGGCACCAGCCGCTGTTTAAGGGTATCAAAACAGCGCAAAGCTGTCAGGTTGTTGGCTTCGATCAGCCCCGACAACTCTTCGATCAGCCTTTTGACCTCGACCATGTCCACCGGTACCGCTGCGGTGGGTTCTCCCACCTCTTCGGCTGGAATGGTACCGATCGTTTGCAACAGGAGGATCATCTCCTGCTTGAAGCGTCCCATCAACTCTGGCCATCGGGAGCGTTGCGCGGTCTGAATGGCCGTTTCCAAACGTTCTGCAGCCACAAACAGCTGTTTCGCGGAAAGATTGCCCGCCATCCCTCGAATGGTATGAGCCAAACGTTTGGCCTCCACGACTCTCCCCGCATCCCCACTCTCCAACAGGGTGTGCAACCGCTCCACCGAATCGGCAAAATCCCTTTTGAATTCCAGCAACAACCGGCGAAAAACACCCACATTGTTATCCAGACGATCCATCACCTCCATGCCGTCGATGCCGTTCAGGTGGTGGGTCCAATCGGGTATGTCAACGGTTTGGGCTGCCTTGTTCACGGGCTCAACAGCCAACTGGCCGCCGATCCCGGGACGGGGCTGGATCCATTTCACCAATGTAGCAAAAAGGGATTTTTTATCGATGGGCTTGGTGACATGATCCACCATCCCCCACTCCAGATATTTTTCCCGGTCACCACTCATGGCATGGGCCGTCATGGCAATGATGGGCAATTCGGCAAATTCGGGACAGGCCCGGATCTGCTTGGTCGCCTCCATGCCGTCGAGGACAGGCATTTGAATATCCATCAACACCACGTCGAAGGCAGTGCGTTTGTCCCGGGCCGTCTGTCGAACCCGCTGCACCGCTTCGGCTCCGTGGGAGACGATCTGCACCACCAGCCCCACCCCCTCCAGTATCTCTCGTGCCACTTGTTGATTGATCGAATTGTCTTCTGCCAGCAACACCCGCGCCCCGCCGATTTGTCGAACCACCTCTGCCTTGTCTTCCTGGACCAGCTGTCTTGGGTCATAAATCTTGGCCTCTTGCAGGGCAAAAAGATCCAGAATGGCGTTAAACAGGGCGACACGGCCAATCGGCTTTTGCAGTATTCGATCCACCCCTGCCGTTCCCGCAGCACCTTCAATCTCCTTTTTCATGAATGCGGTCAACAGGATCACCTTGGGGGGAGGATTGGCCAGGGCTCGCAATCGATCGGTGGTCTCGATCCCGCTCATGGCCTGCATCCGTTGATCCATGAAGACCAGATCGAACGGGATATCCTGTTGGAGTGCTTCCTGGACGCTTTTCAGGGCCTGCTCACCAGAATTCACCAAACAGGGCACAATGCCAAAGCCGGCCAGCATGGTTTGCATCAACAAACGCGCCGTTTCGTTGTCGTCGACCACCAACACGCGCATATTTTTGATGGAATCAGGCAAAATGGTCTGGGTGAGCAGCTCCTGCTGCTGATAACCAAACAGGGCGGTAAAATAGAAAACGGACCCCTTGCCAAGGGTGCTTTCCACATCGATTGCCCCTCCCATCATGGTCACCAGCCGTTTACAGATATGCAGGCCAAGCCCGGTACCCCCAAAACGGCGGGTTATCGAGCCATCCGCCTGGGTAAAGGGATCAAACAGTTGGCTCATGTGTTCGGGATCCAGGCCAATACCGGTATCACGCACCGAGAAGGCCATGCGTACATGCTCATCGGTCCGATCAATCGGCACGGCCCGAACATCGATCTCTCCATTCTCTGTAAATTTGACGGCATTGCTGATCAGGTTCAGCAGCACCTGTTGCAGGCGGGTATCATCCCCGATCAGCGTCGGCGGCACCGAATGAATGACAGACATGTTTAATTCAATGCCCTTTTCCGATGCCTTTTCCCGAAACATGTTGCCCAAATTGTCAAACAGGTCGGTCAGATTGAACGGAACCGCCTCCAGGGTCATCTTGCCCGCTTCAATCTTGGAAAAATCCAGAATATCATTGATGATCCGTAACAACAGACGCGAGGAACTGGCGATTTTGGTTAAATAGTCCCGTGCCCGGTCGGGCAGCGTGGTGCCCAGTGCCAGGTCACTCAAGCCGATGATGGCATTCATGGGGGTGCGCACTTCATGGCTCATGTTGGCGAGAAATTCTGACTTGGCCAAACTGGCAGCTTCTGCCTTTTCCCTGGAAGCGCGCAGGTCGTCCGCCATCCGCAACCGCTCGGTAATATCCCGAAATACAACAACCAACCCCTTGAATTTACCATGTTCATGGATGGGACTGACCGTGTATTCCACCATGAAGGAGGAGCCATCCTTGCGCCAGAAGGTGGCCTGCGCCTCCCGGTATCCCTCCCCACTGGTCAGCGCAGTGTGCAGGGAGCAGGCCTGACAGGGACGCTCCTCATCGTCGGGAGCGTGATGAAAAACCCGATGGGGCTGGCCCAGCAGCTCTGCACCCTCCCATCCTATCATGCGGGCAGCCAATGGATTAACAAAAGTAATATTGCCTTCCAGATCCAGCCCGTACAGCCCTTCGCCCACCGCATCCAGAATCCGTTGATTCCATCGGTGCAACCGCAACCGTTCCAGATGATTTTTTACCCTCGCATGGACGATGGCCCGGCTGAAAGGCTTGGTGATATAATCGATGGCACCGACCTCCAGCCCACGTTGCTCGTCGAGTACCCCATCCAGGGCGGTGATAAAAATGACGGGGATCTCTTTGGTGGCCGGCACGGTCTTCAGACGCTGACAAACCTCAAAACCATCCATATCCGGCATGGAAACATCCAGCAGAATCATATCCACCGACTCGGTTTGGGCAATACGCAGGGCATCCAGGCCGTTGGAGGCGGTAAAAATGGTATACTCTTCTTTGAGAATGGTCTGAATCGCCAGAATATTGCCGAAATAATCATCCACAATCAACAGAGATGGTTTTTCAGAAACAATCAGCACAGCCTGCCTCCTTATCCTGTTTTATGGTGTTTTGCGTTGCGGATTTTTTTTCCTCAAACACCCGCACGGGGTTGGCCGCCTGAATAATGGTTTTAGTGGAATGGTTAGAATGTCACAAAAACAGCGGGAGAAAAAACAGCACAGAAGCCGCGCCCAAGACCAGGGCGCGCCAAGCGAGGTCAACACACCAAACCAACGGCACAACAACCCATGCTCCGACACCGGAAGCAGCAGGACCAAACCACGAACCATATGTGACAACATCTCATGAAATGGCCAGAACCTTTTCCAGCAACTCGCTCTTGCGAAAAGGTTTGTTGATATAGCCGTTACATTTTCCTTTCAGGTAGGAATCGAACAGGTCCTGAGGATTCTCCGATGCGGTCTGCATGATAATGCGCGTGTATCTTTTGCTCTCAAAGGGTACCGTATTGAACAACAAATCCCTTTTCCTGCACTCCACCTCCTGCGCTCGCATCTCTTTCAACACCTCGATGCCGCTCATCCCGGGCATCTCGATATCCAGCAAGACAACATCAAACGGCTTCATGTCTTTGATGGCCTTCTCAAACAGAGCAATCGCCTGCGGCCCACTGGTAGCGGCAAAGCACTCGCAGCAATCCGCCAACATATCCTGCAGCAACAAAATAGAGGCCGGATGATCATCGACAATCAAAGTTTTCAGCCTTCGCACGCCATCAGGGGCCGCAGGCCCACACGGTGTCAGATCGCTGCTCATTTCACAATGCCCACCTTAACGTTACCCATCACGCATCCACCCTTGCGCACACATGATGCTGAGAAAACCATCTGCATAATTCAACGGGCACTCCACGCAAAAACCCAGAAAAACCACCCATGCTGCGGCATCATAGCAGAAGGAGAGGAGTACTGCAAAAAGAAAACACGGTATCCGTCCAGGATACCTCCGGGACACCTCTGTACCCGCGAAACGCTTGACGGGCTAAAACAGTTCTGGCTGCGTGTCAACATCATGACAAATTGCGACAATTGTCGCCATTCCACAGCGTGCCACAGGGTTGCAGGATCTGCAGGATCGCGGGTCGGTTTGAGATGGCAAAAGCGGAAAAAATATGCCTGCCAGCCAACAATAAAATAAGCCATCGCCGTCCATGAACTCAGGCAAGGCATTTCACCCAACACAGCCATCCCCAGAGAGTGGAGAGAGTCCCATGCAAAGATTGCTTCCCTTGTTGCTTGTGCTGCTTTTTTTGACGACCGGTTGTCATTATTACCGGCCGGGAGCCGCTCATCTCATTGTTCAGCCACGCGCTCATTACCAGGCCCATTCACACGACCGTGGGCATAGAGATCGGCATGGGCACAGACACAATCGCAACCATATGTCGAGGTGGTAGCAGCAACGCAAAGGCCTGTCCAACCGGGAGTGGACCAAATGGTCAATCGTCATCATCTTTATGTTTGCCACGTTTTGATCGGTTTGGTTGTTGTTCCCACAGAACACCACCTCTCTCCGGGTGTACAGACACTCCAGGGGATCCATCCCGCCAACGTCCTGACTTCCATAGTGTTTCGGCCTCATCCTTGTCTGCGTTACGATGACATGAAACACATCGATCAAAATCGCGAATCCCCTCTTCCCAATGTTCCTTTCTGATTTTTCCGACGGAATGCTCATGGCAACCATAGCAAGTATAAACCTTGTAATTGCCCGTCGTATGACAGATGGCGCATTTTACATTGTGTTCCTTGTCCAACTCGAAAGATGGTTGGTGATCAAAGGTCGCAGGCTTCCATTTTGCCACTGTGTGACACTGGCCACAATTTTCAGAAACTTGCCGATGCACAAAATCACGGGGGGTCTTGGCTTTGTGACATGTCATGCATTGCTCTCGTTGAGAGTTTGCCAACAAATCATGCTTGAACTGAGCCGGTCTCCATTTTTCAACCCCGTGACATTGGCCGCAGGGATCGGCGGACTGTTTATGCAATGGGTCGCCGGGCCGTTGATGGCACGCAACACATTCATTGCGAGTGTCATTATCCAGAATCTGGTGATGGAACCGTCCTTCAGTCCGGTACTTGGCCACTCCCGCATGATCGCTGTGACAGGACACGCAGCTCTTGTCCAACAGTTTCTGATGGAAAGGCACCTTGGTCTTCTTGTCAGCCAACGGCACCCCTTTACTGCTCAACACCCCAATATTTTCCACCCTGTGGCACGAGATACACCGCCCGGATGATGCACCAAAAAACGGGTAATGGCATAAAAAACAATCTGCTTCAAACGAACGATGCCCATCCAGCACCCGCCCCGGGCTGATCATTAAATGCGGATACAAAAAGAGGAGCACCATTATAACGATTAAATTGATCAACAGGATATATTTGACGAGCCTGTTCATTTCCATTCCCATAACAATAAAATACTCATGATATGGCTCATGGCCAGAATGGCAAACGCATATGAAATGGGAAAATGCACCGTTCGCCACTTGACCATCAAATCGTATGTCACGGAGTCCCAGAACAACGCCATCTCAACCTCATTTTTTTCCATTCCGTCCAACTGATATTGCGCCCGCAATGAAGCCAGATGTCGCCGGGAACGGTCCAGCAGATATTGACCCACAAGACCACTGACCACATTAACCACCATCGCTATCGTAGCCAGCCAGGGAAGGATGGCATTAAAATGGACCCCGGAGTGGATAAAAATCATCAGGGCACCCAGCCAGGTGAACAATTCGTGTACCTTCAATAAAATCCGTGGCTTGCCGACATGGATCATCTTTCGTTTCCTCAAAGAGTACAACAGAGACAACACAATGAGGAGCGTCCCGGGAATGCCCATGTAGCGTCCTATCCATACCAGCCCAAAATAATGGAGGATAAAATCGCCCAGGATCGTTACACCCACCAGCATGGAAAGCCTTGTCAAAAATGGTAACACTTCCATGTAAATGATTGAGTTGCTCATTGTTTATGCCGCCAGAGTCAGATCACGTTCAGGTTTGGAAATACACAGCAGGCAAATTCCCGGTTCTGAGGTAATGCCAGCATCCTGGAAATATGCCACCTTCCCCTCCTGGATGGGGGTCCGACGGGTCCCGCAGCCACCTGCCCGACTTGGCTGGTTCACAGGGTCAGTGCTGTCAGGTAGTCGCATCTCAAACCCGGACAACCGGTGTCTCAGCCCCTGGTATCCCAGCCAACGACGATAGAACGCCACGCCTCCGAAACAGGTAACTTGCAGAAAAAACCACAAGACAATGTAAGAAAACAGCTCCAGTGCAGTCATGAATCCTCCATTTACAACCGATCTCTTCATTCAGCCAAAACAGCGTCACCCATGGGTAGCCGATCACTGAGTATGAGTCTAGAGGTGCCAGATGAACTGAAACTGAAAAAAACGGGTGCCTTGATTTTTTTTCTGCGCATCCCACCCCACTGTCCGTTCCGTTGCCAACTCAGGACAGGATCCATGACCACGCTGCATTGCTTTTCCCTTTTCCGAATCGGAAAAGGGTTGCAAACGAAGGCACGAGGCCATAAGATGCCGTGCGGATGGCGTGTTGTGGAAGGATCCCTTCATGGTTGCGCATGCGTCGGCCAACTGAATAGCCAAAACTACAGATCAGAGAGGCTGTTGCAGCCTGAAAAAACGGTCTCCAGGCAATCGGGGGAACCATGGGGGTGTGTTGACCGGCCAGAATCCGTGCTGCTGCGGCTCTTTTGGGCCGTCTGCTGTGTAGTGATGTGTGCCGGAACGGCGGACGCGGGAGCTCCAAGGGTGTTGGGAGGATTGCACGATGGAACAGTGGTTACGGAAACTGAGTGTCGGTACGCGCATACTTCTGCTGGTGAGTTTCCCCGCCGTCCTGACGCTCTGCGTGGCAGGGTGGCTGCATTGGGTCGGCAGTTCCGTCACCGCAGAGCTTTCCCAGGTTCGTTCCGTCCATCATAAACTGGCCATCCTGGCCATGGAGATGAAGCACGACGTTGCCCAGGTCCAAAGGTGGTATGCCACCGTGGCCGCCGCGCGTGGAGTGGATGCTCTCAACGAGAGTATCCGCCAGGCCAATACCCATGCCGACGCCTTTTTGCAAAAACTGGATGCAGCGAAACGCATTGGACAGCGGTATATCCGTCCCGCCCAGGTGGATGAGATACGGTCCCAGTTTGTCGCCTATACCGATGCCGGGCAACGAATGGCAGAATCCATGGCAGCTGGTTCCACCCGCAGCAACCGCCTGGTGGGAGAACTCGATGCCATGGCGTCAGCCGTCAGCGACGCGCTGATGCCATTTGTCGACGCCCAACTCGGCGAGTTTGATGCCACTCTGCTCGCGGTAAACACCCATCTTGAGTCTTCGACCTACCATGTGCTGGGTGCCTCTCTGCTTGTGGTGTGCCTGATTGTTCTGTTGGGGATCATCATCGGTCGTGGCATTCGCAATCAGCTCGGAAGCGATCTGGTGCAGTTGGAAGAGCTGTTGAGAGAGATGTCCGACGGCAAACTGACCGGTGCCATTCCCGTGGTACGTCATGACAGTATTGCCGGTCTGGTCATGCACCTGCTCGGTTCATTCCGGGACAACATACGCACCATCGCCCTGCAGGCAGAGACCATCAAGGCCGTTGTCCATGAGATGACCTTCCTCAACACCTCCATGAGCGAGGATTCGGCAGCCAATTTCAAACTGGCCGACCGTGCAGTGTCGGAAAACAGCCAGTTGGACAAGCAGACGCAAAGTTTGCGGGCCGCCATTGACACCTCTCAGGAGAGCATTCAATCGGTATCGATAGCAGCCCAGACGCTGTCTGACAATGTCTCTACCATCGCGGCCGCCTCCGAGCAGGCCAGCACCAACGTCTGCACCATGGCATCGGCCGCAGAGGAGATAACCGCCACCCTCTCCGGCGTCAATCACAACCTGGAACAGGTCTCTCAATCGGTCGTGACGGTATCCAGTGCTGTGGTTGAGGTACGCAGTGCTCTTGACGATGTCCGTACCCGCTGCCAGGAGGCCGAACAGACCTCCACACAGGCCGTTGGCAGTGCCAAAGATACCCTGTCGGTCATGCAGGAACTCTCCCGGTCGGCCAGTGAGATTGGCAAGGTGCTGGAGATGATTGCAGGCATTGCCAATCAGACCAACATGCTGGCTCTCAATGCCTCCATCGAGGCCGCGACGGCGGGCGAGGCGGGCAAGGGGTTTGCCGTCGTGGCCAACGAGGTGAAAGAGCTTGCCCGACAAACCACCACGGCCACCCGGATGATCCAGGAGATGACTGAGGAGATCCAGAAGCGGACCAAGATGGTGGCGGATGCCACTCTGAAAGTGACGGATGGCATTCACCAGGTTGCGGATACCAACCGTTCAATCACCCAGTTGGTCAATGAACAGGCCACTTCGGTCGATAAGATTGCCGACTCCTTCTCTGCCGTCAGTGCGGCCTCCCAGGAGGTGACCCGCAACGCTTCCGAACTGGCCCTGGCAGCCCGGGAGGTGGCCCGATCCGCAGCCGAAGCGGCCGCCGGTACGGGAGAGATCGCCCGCTCGGCGGCTGAGGTCGCGCTGGTAGCGGTGCAGTTGGCGGACTCCAGTACCCAGGCGAGCGGACAGTCCCAGACGATGCAGGCATCCGCCAAACAGATTTTTTCTGCATCGGCCGAGGTACAAGGCATGATGCGTCAATCCATGGAGCTGATTCGATACCTGGATGGTTCGGTCCACCAGGCTTCGTTGCTGGCCAACGTCAACGACGAGGCCGCAGAAAACCTGACCCAAACCAAAGAGAGATTCAGCATGGGTCAGCCCCCCTTCGATGTCTGCTCCGTCAAGAGGGCCCATCTTCGGTGGCTCAATACCCTGGAGAAGGTGGTGCGTGGGCGCATCACCATGCAACCGGAAGAGGTTGCCTCAGGGCAGGAGTGTGAATTTGGCCGCTGGTATGATACAGAAGGCAAGAAAACATACGGTAGCATGCCGATTTTTTCGGAAATGGGCGAGTTGCACATGCAGGTTCACGAGCAGGCACGAACCGTGGTGAAACGCACCACCCAGGGAAAGACAGAGGCTGCCCTGGCCGAGATGGAAAAGTTCGACCATCTGCGCCGGCGTCTGTTCAGCATGCTCGACCAGCTTTACCTGGTGGGAAGTCCAGAGGAGCTGCAGGTCAACCGGGATCGCCTGTTTTTTATCTGGTCTGACCGAATGAACACGGGCATCCAGTTTGTTGACGAAGACCATCAATGGTTGGTCAACCAGATCAATGCACTCTATCGAGGAGTCAACAGCGGTATGGGACGAGCAGGTATTGGCAGGATACTGGATGATCTGGTTAAATATGCGGCAGAGCATTTTGAGCGTGAGGAAGAGGTGTTTGCCGAACACGGTTATCCGGCTGAAAAACATATCCAGGAACACCGCAAGCTGGCCCAATCCGTGGTAACGTTTCAGAGCAAGTATCATCAGGAAGGCGCAACCATTACGCTGGACGTACTCAATTTTCTCAAGGAGTGGCTGATTGATCATATCCTTGTTTCCGATCATAAATATGTCCCGTTCCTGACCCAACGGGGCGTGCGGTAAGGTATGTTTTTTGTTCATCCCTGGTCGGCAAACCCTGGTGGGGCTGTTGATCGCATTTTGATAAAGGCATGACAGGATTGCACATGAACGAACCATATGAATACATGGCGGCTGCTTTGTACCTCGGACATCCGGGGATTGATGCACAACATGAAATATTGTTTGTCTGTTACCGCGAATTAATGCACGCCGTGGGAGGACATGGTGACGGATTTGAGCTTACCGATGTCATATCTGTGATAAAATCATACGTCGTCACCCATTTCCGGTATGAGGAAGATGCGATGCAGTCAACAGACTATCTCGACAGGGATATGCATATCGCAGAACATAGAAGGTTGGAAAAGGGGCTCCTCTCTCTGTCTGAGCGGTATGAGAATGAAACCGACAAAAACGCGGTCGCCATTGACATGGCTGGCTTTTTGAAAGAGTGGCTGAGTCATCATATCGCCGTGGTTGACAGGTTGCTGGCGCAGCATTTGAACAGTCTCAATTACACTTAAAACGGTGGGGTGGGGTTAGGCTGGCTTTCAGTCCTTTTTTGATTTAGTGCGGAGTATGATTCTATGGAATGTCAAACTTTGATTTCTGGAGATGTAGCGACCATCATTCTTCCGAAAGAGTTCTCATTCAATACCCGGAATGAGTTCAGGCTGGCCCTCAAGGAGAAAAAATCGGCATACGAAGTGGATTTCCAACGGGTTGAGAAAATGGACAGCGCGGCATTTGGCATGTTGTTGTTGCTGAAAGAGGGCTCAAACGACAAAAAAGTAAGCGTCGTATTCAAAAATGTCAGACCGGAAGTGTTGAGAATGTTGCAACTCATCAAATTTGATCAAGTGTTCACCATCCTTTAGCTCGCTGCAGAGACAAAAGGGAGAGGCCATGCCGAACTCGACCCGCCCGGTCAGCCCGGTCGGACCACAATGCGTCGTGCCGCTTTGCCCTCCTCCACTACAAAAGTCGCCAGGGTGGTGATTGGGGAGTTCTGGTCTTGCACCGTATCCAGAACCCGCAAATCAACCTGGGCCCGGGTCGGTGTCAGCTCCACCACCCCATAGCCTCGCTTTTCCGTGTTGGAGAGCAGACAGTGCGGATTCCGGGCTGCATGCCGTGTTGCAGCCTCCTGGGTGCGCCCGGTGCGAGAGCTGATGCTGGTACCGATAAATTCACTGGCAATCACCGGTGACCGGACATTGTAGGGATCCTGGTGTACGTGTGCCACCCAATTCTGATGAATGTCACCCCCGATGACCAATGGATTGCGCGGCTTGTGTCGTGCCAGGGCGCGCAGCAGCCTCAAGCGGGCATCCGGGTATCCGTCCCAGCGGTCAACGGTCACATTTTTCCCTGCCCCATCATGATAATTGGCCGGGGTCAACCGACTTTGGCTCACCACGATGTTCCAGTGTGAACCCTGTTGCGCGCTGATCTTGAAGCTCTCATCCAACCAGTGTTCCTGCGTCATGCCCAGCATGCTGTGCGCGGCGTTCGCCGGCCTGCAACCGGAGGTTTCGGGCCGTGCCTTGTGGCTGCACAGCGGTGGATCCCGGTATTGACGGCAATCCAACAGGTGAAAGGTTGCCAACTGCCCAAACACCACCCGATCATAAATCCGCAGCTCCTTGCCCTGCATCAACCCCTCCACACCGGCCAGCATGGCAGCGGGGCGCAGGGGCATGTGTTCGTAATAGGCCTGATAGCCCGCTGCACGCAGCTGTAAAAAATTTTCGGTGCCATAAATCGAGTGGGTACCCGCATAGTCGTTCTGCACTTCGTGGTCATCCCAGGTCAGCAGCCAGGGGCATTGGGCATGCATGGCCTGCAACAGGGGATCACTTTTGTAGAGGGCGTAGCGGGCACGGTAATCCTCCAGGGTACCGGCTGTTGGCAGGTGGTGACGACGCACGGCACGGGGATCCTGGCTGGAGGCCGCTTCATAAATATAATCGCCGACGAAGAGTACCAGATCCAATGCCTCATCCTGCATATGGCGATAGGCGGCATAAAAACCGTTCTCCCAATGCTGGCAGGAGGCATAGGAGAAGCGCAACCGGGCTGGCATTGTCTCCCGGGTCGGCAGCGTTCGCGTACGCCCGGGGGGACTGGTCGCCTCCCCAACGCGAAAACGGTACCCATACCAACGATCGGCCGCCACCCCTGTCACCTCCACATGGACCGAATGGCCCAGTTCCGGCAACGCGACCGTTTGGCCCTTGGCAATCATCTGCCTGGGCGATGACAGCTCGAACAGCTCCCAATCCACCCGGACCGCTGCGTGGGCTGGAATCTCTGCTCCGACCAGCCGGGTCCACAATACAAACCCATCGGTTGCGGGCGAGCCGCTGGCCACCCCCAAACCGAACGGGGAGCGGGTTGGATTCAACGTCACCGCGTTGGCCATGGCTGACTTGGGCCAGGCCAACAGGGCGGCAAAAGCGGCCAGGCTCCGCAAAAAATCCCGGCGTCCAACAGGTTTGCAACAGGAACGGATCATATCGCTCTCACGCCAAAGAGAGGGTGCGGGAAAATGATTGGGTGCCACGGATCAACGCCTTGACCAGGGCATCCTGGAACGATGCTTTTCGCAGTTGAATCTCTTCATCCCGGTTGGACAAAAAGGCCATCTCCACCAGTACGGATGGAATATCCGGTGCCTTCAACACAACAAACCCGGCCTGTTTGACCGCTCGGAAATGCAGTCGCAACCCGGGAACCTGCTTGAGGGCGGTCAGCAGTTTGCCGCCATAGGCGACCGCACGATTGCGGGCATTTTTTTGGGAAAGATCGATCAGGATATCCCGTACCGTTGGATCATCCACCTCCCCCAGATCCACCCCGCCAATCTGGTCGACACTGTTTTCACGTTCGACCAGATAGCGCAACGCCCGGTCCGGCTCGGGTGTACCACTGACGGACAAGCTGTACACAGAGGCCCCCCGAGCGGAAGAGATTCGGAAAGCGTCAGCGTGCAGACTGACAAACAGGTCGGCCCGGTACCGACGGGCGATCGTAACCCGCTTCCTGAGTGGGACAAAATAGTCCCCCGTGCGGGTCAAGTGGGCCTTGAAGCCTGCCGCATCCAACCCGCGAACCAGCTTGCGAGCCACCTCCAGGGTAATACGTTTTTCGTAGGTGCCCAACGCTCCGACGGCCCCCGGGTCTGCTCCACCGTGCCCCGGGTCCACCACAATGACCAGCGGTCGCCGCTTGACCGGCCGCCGCTTGACCGACCGCGCCGGTGGCGTGGCCGGCGACGCCGCACCTTGTTCCCGGCTCGTCAGACCGGCGCGCACAACCGTTGCCGGCAGCATCAAACCACAGGCAGAAAAAAACAGAGCCTTCAATAACGCTCGACGCATCATAACCCGCAAAGATCTCCTTCGATCTGCATCCTCAGGATATTGAGAAAGCGGCCCGCACAAAGGAGTCCGAATCCTCCATCTGCTTTTGAAATATCAAGGGAATTTGTCAAACAATACGGAATATCAAACCCGCAGCAGATGGTAATACCGCTGCATGAAGATACGGACACCGTCCGCATAAAGCCAGGGATTTTCCTGGATCTCCATCATCAGTTGCCGCTTGCAGAGGGTGCGTTCCGCCTGGGCCTCGCCGTCCACAAACACGAACGGGCCATCGAACACGCCAATATAGGTGGCAACCTTATGGCGTTTGAGCCATGGTTCACCCTGGCGCACCCGACTGATTCCCCCTTGCCAGGGGTCCAGATCCACCAGCTGGATCAGGGCCTGGGTCTGAAACTCCACAGAGCCGGAGACCAAGTGTTGACGAAACTGAAAGGGGTCGGCAGCAAGGGTCACATTCTGGACGCCAATCTCTTCCGCCATCTCCTTGCGAACGTTTGCATCGAAAGCCTCCCGTGGCAGGGAGGAGTCCTCCCACACCACATGGCCACCCACGGCCTTGTCCCACATGAAGGGGTTTTCCGGCTTGTCCCCCCTCTGTACCATGCGAATGGCCCCGTCGCTGTTCATGAGGATGACATGCACAACCGGCACCGCCAGGGGCGCATCGCCATGGCGGCGGGAATAGTCTCGTATCTCTGCCAACAATGCCGTCCGTTCGGCTGTTTTGACATAACAGCCGCTGCGGTCACTGGCGTGGAGATACTCTTCAGCGGCCATAAGCCCTGTCGCCAAGCCGGTAAAAGCCAAGCCGACTGCGCGACCGGAATGGCATCACTATCGTTTCCTCTTTGCTGCGCATCTCCCCCCTCCCCTTACAGCTCCCTCTCGGTGATGACCCGGTTCCGGCCTGTCAATTTGGCTTTGTACAAGGCTCTGTCCGCCCGTTCCATGACATCTTCGATGGGCTCCTGCACCTTGCGAAATGCCACCCCGCAGCTGACGGTTATCGTGCGTTCCTGCATGGGGGCCTCAAAAACAAGTTGCGAAACCTGTAACCGGATCCGTTCCGCAATATTCAGTGCAATCTCAGAGGTCGCCCCGATGATAAACAGCACAAACTCCTCTCCCCCCAACCGGACCGGCAGATCGACACTGCGACAACCATGGATCAGCAGCTGCGCCACACTGCGCAGCACCGTATCCCCCATGGCATGGCCATAGGTATCGTTGACCGACTTAAAATGGTCTACGTCAAACGATGCCACAACGATAGCGGCATCGGGATCCCGATCATGAACGCGACACAACCGACTCAGAGCATCCTGCATGTAATGCCGGTTGTACAAGCCGGTCAGGGCATCGCGCACGGAACGCTCATAGGCGTGGTGCCGCTCTTCATCCATGACCCGCAGCATTGACTCCCGTTCCACGGCCACACCCAATGGCAGGCTCAACTGGCTTAACACATGGTAAAGCTCTTCGGTCAGCGTCACCTTTTCCGTCAGATGCAAAATGGCCAGGGCACGCACTTGATGGTTCTGGGAAGAGACAAGGGGCAACACCAACTCCTGCACGACAGCCGATGGCTGGGCTGGGTCGGCACGGCGCGGGATGAGCAAACAGGCCGCCCCCTCTTTTAATTCCGCTCCCTGGTGACGGTATTGACCCAACAGTGCCCGACAGGATTCAGGCGGCTGGCAACGCACACCGTGAAAACCGGTTTCGGGTGCCAGATGCAATGGCAGCCCCGTAGCCATCAGGCTGTAAAACTCCATGGTCATGACGGGCAGTACCTGCTTGCCCAGCACCAAAAGGCGGCTGACCACTTCACTGAAATCCCGGTTGACCATGATGGTCTGCACCATCTCCCGCAGCATACGGCTGAGTTGGGAGAGACGCTGGTAGTCCGAGTTGGTTTTGGTCAGCAAAAAGAGTCCACAATCCAGCTCCTTGAGACGATTGATCACAAAAGAGACCAGGTGCGATGGAATGATGGAACCGTGTTGTGGTGCAATCTGTTGAATGGGCAACTTTTCCAGATTGCCCAAGCCATGGGAAAGAATATCCTGGCTGGGCATGTAATGTTCATGGAAAGTCCGAATCCCCTCAAAACAGCTCTCATCCTGGGCGAACAGCGGCGAATCCATGGCAAGCCCCCCGAACAGATCACTGGAAAAGAGGGTGCCGGAGGTCACATCAAAGGTGCAGAAGGCACCGGGAAAGTGCAGGTAGGGGGTAAAAACAAATCGCAATATCCGTCCACCCAGATCCAGTTGCCACCCCTGTTGTTCCACACATACCAGAGGCAGGCGTTGCAACCCCAAATGTTTGAGCAGGGTATTGGTGCGCCAATGGCTGAGTATCTGCACATCCGGGCGGGTGATCAGCCCATCCAGGTGGGGCAGGATGGCGGTAATATCGGGATCCTGATGGTGACAGATGATTGTGCGAATGTGGGATAGGGGAACAACCTCCTGAATCTTGCGCAGCGTCTCCGAAAAGGTGAGGGTGGAGCCCGGATCCAATAAGACCGACGCCTCGCCCCACTCAATCAGATAGGCATGACACTGAAAAGGGTCGCCCGGCAAGCGGTGCCCAACCCACCAGATATGTGGGGCAATTTCAACGGCATGATTGAGATCCAAGGGATGATTCATAGTAAAACCCTACCCGTCCGTAACCCGACCCATAAAACCACCCGCACGACAAACAACACCCCGATCGGTGATTGTAACAGAGGGAACCGCACGCTGTAAAAGGAGAAAAGTTGGCAATTTCTCAACGGATAAGCCGACCGGAATCCAATGACCATCGGCGATTCCGTGATGGCTTCCGTGGCGGTTGGCCATGCTTTGTGCGTTGCTGAAATCATGAAAAACATGTCATGATCACGGTGTCCGGATTGCTTTCAAACCATTGCCGATTATCCAAATGGATTTCAGGAGTTGCAAACAGAATGCGCATCTTGATTATTGAAGATGACCAGGTGTTGGCCAATCAGCTCAAGCGCAAGCTGGAGGCCGCCCATTTTGCGGTCGACATGGTCTACAACGGTACCGATGGCGAAGCAATGGGTAATGAAACGGTCTACCATGCGGTCGTTCTCGATCTGGGACTGCCCGGTCAGTCCGGTCTTACCATACTGAAAAACTGGAGAAAAAATAATAATATCGTCCCTGTAATCATCCTGACGGCCCGCAACACCTGGCAGGAACGGGTACAAGGCATCGACGCCGGAGCCGACGACTATCTGGGCAAACCGTTCCATGTTGAAGAGTTGGTGGCCAGACTCAAGGCCATCACCCATCGCTATTCGGCCCGCTCCCAGGGAAAATGGCGCGTGGGAGGCTTCTGCCTGGATGAAGAGCGGCAGTGTATCACAAAAGAGGATGGCGAAACTGTGGCACTGACAGCGATGGAATTTCGCCTGATGCGGGTTTTCATGCTCGCTCCCACCCGCATCCACTCAAAAGAGTCCCTGTTGGAAGCACTTTACGACTTGGACAAAGAGGTGGATCACAATATTATTGAGGTCTATATCAACCATCTGCGGAAAAAACTGGGAAAAGAAAGTTTTCGTACCCTGCGTTGGCAAGGATACCTGTTTGCCCCGGGAGAGGGAGAATGACCCGTCAAAACTCTGTCAAACGCAAATTGTTGACGACACTGGTTGTAAGTTTGGCGGCCATGTTTTTTTTGTTATGGTGGGTGGTCAGCGGTGCGCTGCAGGAGTTGACGGCCAATTACCTGGAAGATCGCATGGAATTGGAGATCGCCAGCATTCTGGCTGAACTGGCTCTGGATAGCACCGATTTTATCTCATTGAACGACTACCATGTGGACGCCCTGTTCCGTTTTGCCTTTTCCGGTTACTACTACCAGATCAGCTTGCAGGGCGCAGAAAATCCACAGCTGCTCCGCTCCCGCTCCCTGGAACAGTTTACCCTGGCTCTGCCAACCCTGCCGATGGGTGGCAAAGCCCGCCTTTTTATCAAGGGCCCCAAAAACGAAAACCTGCTCGCTCTGGTACAGACCATACCACTGCGGGGAAAAACCTTGACCGTGGCGGTGGCGGAAGATTTGACGCCCATTGAGGAGGATTTAAACCGCTTCCAATGGATATACAGCCTGATCTCCCTGCTGTTTCTTGGAGTGTTGACGCTGACTCACGTGATGGCGGTACGACGGGCCATGCTGCCCATCGAACAGATTCACCGGGATGTGATCCAATTGGAGATGGGACGCATCCGCAAACTGCGGGACGACGTGCCGGAAGAGGTGAAACATGTGGTCAACCATATCAATCGTCTGCTGCTGCGGATGGAACAACGGTTGGTGCGATCCCGATCCACCATTGCCAATCTCGCCCATGCCTTGAAAAATCCCCTGGCCACCTTTTCCCATCTGCTGCACCATCCTGTTCTGGACGGAGAGGTCGCCTTGCAAAAAGAGCTGGAGGAGCGCATTGCCCTGTTGAATGAACTGATCGAACGGGAGTTGCGACGAGCCCGGTTGGCCGACCATCCGCTGTCCGGCAGTTTTTTCTCCCCCGAACAGTCGCTGGGAGCCCTGACGCGCACCCTGAAAAATATTAATTTTCACAAGAATATCGAGGTAAGCATGGATTTTTCTCCCGGCCTCCTGTTGCCTTTTGATCAGGAGGACATGACAGAAATGTTTGGCAACCTGCTTGATAATGCTTTTAAATGGGCCAACGAGAGGATCAGCGTCACCCTGGAAGAGCGAGAGATGGCCACCCATATCTGGGTAGAGGACGATGGACCGGGGGTCAACCCAGCCGAGATCGACTCCCTGAGCCAGCGGGGCGTGCGTTTTGATGAGACGCGACCCGGTCATGGGCTTGGACTTGCCATTGTCCGGGAGACTGTGGAACACTACGAAGGAACAATACGGTTCATGCACTCCCCAACCCTGGGGGGCTTTCGGGTTGAGGTGGTGTTGCCTGTTCCCCGCCTGCACCCTTTCCAGTAAGCAAAAGGCCCAATCCCGATCCATTATGGAACAATCACATGTTTGACCACTTTTTTGTTGAGTCTCCCGATCGCCGTGGTCTGGAGCAGGAAACCGAGGATGCCATTCTGGCATTGGCCGCGATGACCGCCGATCCCCCGGCCGTCAGGCACCATCTGGAAAGATTTGTCGACAATCATCCCGACCGCTGGCCCATACTCGCCGCCTGGCTGCGTGATCCCCAGCTTCGGCGGCGTTTGGTGCTCTCCATCGGCAACAGCCCCTATTTGGCCAAGGTGTTGCACCGTTGGCCGGAGTGCCTGCAGGCAACCGATGCGCCGCCGCTGGATATTGCCGCCGAAAACAGCCAGTTGCTGCGCAAACTCTCCACCGTCTCAAGCTGGAATGAGGCGGCCCGGTTGATTCGGAGCCATAAACATCGCTGTTTTTTTCATATTGGTTCCCATGACCTGAGCGGCGAATCCAGCTTGACAACGGTGGTTCAGGCCATCTCCGCCCTGGCAGATGGCTGCCTGGAAGCGGGCTATCAATGGCTGGACCGCACCCTGGCAGCGCGTTATGGACGACCCATGGTCCAGACGGAGACGGGTCAGAGCGAACCGGCCCGCTTTGTCATTCTGGGCATGGGCAAGTTGGGTGCCAGAGAGCTTAATTTTTCCTCCGATGTGGATCTGATCTATCTGTTTGACGCCGCCGTCGGCGAGGTGGAGGGCTGCTGTACCCTCTCCATCAAGGAGTATTACAACCGTTTGGGCAGGGATTTTATACGATTGCTGGGGGAGTCGACCGCCGAAGGACAGGCATTTCGCGTTGATCTGCGCCTGCGCCCCGAAGGTGAAAGCGGGGATCTGGCCATCTCTTGCCGCTCGGCGGAGCTTTATTATGAGTCCTGGGGCCAAACCTGGGAGCGGGCCGCCATGATCAAAGCCCGTCCCGTGGCAGGCAATCTGGCCCAGGGGGAAAAGTTTCTGGCCTGGTTGCGCCCCTTCATCTACAGACGATACCTGGATTTCCCCGCCCTGGAGGCCATTCGGGAGATGAAACGAAAGATTGACCAAAAAATGGCCAGGGCGGAGGATTATCACCGCAATGTCAAGCTGGGCTATGGGGGCATTCGAGAGATTGAATTTTTTGTGCAATCACAGCAACTGATTTATGGGGGAAAAAACGGCTCTGTCCGCCACCGGGAGACTCTGGTCACCTTGGAAGCACTCTGTGCAGCCGGGTTGCTGGCCGAGGAGACAAGCCGGTTTCTGGCCCAGGCCTACCAGTTTTTGCGCACGCTGGAACATCGGTTACAGCTTAAACACGATCAACAAATGCACTCCGTGCCGGAAGATCCAGAGGCCTTTGAGCGGTTGAGCAAACGGATGGGCATGAGAGAGGGTACCGAGTTGCAGGCCCGTTTGACGGCAACCACCCAGGGGGTGCATGCCATTTATGAGGCCCTGTTTTTTGAAGCGGAAAAGCAGTGGCAAAGCTCCTGTCAACCGGAGATTGAAGCCCTTTTGGCCTGCGAACCCGGCGAACCCCACGCCCTGGCGTTGCTGCAAAAGGCGGGATTCAATGACCCGGAGCAGTCGGTCGTCTTGATGGGTATTTTGCGGGATGGTCCACGGCGGGATATGACCGAAGTGACACGCCGCTGGTATCGGCGGATTGCGGCCCCGCTGTTGCAGGAAATTTTACAGGCCCCCGATCAGGACATGGCCATTCGCCATGCGGAAACCTTCTTGACCAGCCTGGGACATCGGGTCAGTTATCTGGCACTGTTACTGGAAAATCCTCCGGTGTTGAGTCTGCTGGTGCGCCTGTTTGGCACCTCCGTGCTGCTCTCTCAGTTTTTCATGAAACATCCTGAGTTGATGGATCGCCTGGTGGATCGGGATTTTTGTCAGCATTATCGCAATCGGGGTGCCTTGGCCACCGATCTGGCAGACCGGCTGGCAGATGTGGCAGAACAGGAGGAACGCTTCAATTTAATTCGCGAATTCAAGAACAGCGAAACCTTGCGAATGGGGATTCGGGATCTTTCCAAGACAGCGGAATCCCCTGAGGTGATGGCCGGGCTCTCTGCGCTGGCGGATGTCATTCTGGCCCGCGTATTGGAAGATGCCCAGCAGGAGTTGCAAAAACGTTATGGTGACCCCCAGGCTCCGTTCCTGATTTTGGCGATGGGAAAATTGGGCGGACGGGAGCTGAATTATGCCTCGGACCTGGATCTGATTTTTTTGCATGGGGAACCGGCCGAGTCCCGGGAAGAGGAAAAAAACAAAATTTCTCATACCCTCTATTTTACCCGCCTGGGACAACGGATTATCACCGGCATCACCACATTGACCCGAGCGGGAAAGTTGTATGAGCTGGACATGCGGTTGCGACCCTCGGGAAACTCCGGCACCCTGGTCACCTCGGTGACCGCCTTTTTGAATTATCAACGGACAGAGGCCTGGACCTGGGAGCATCAGGCGTTGACCCGTGCCAGGGTCGTGGTGGGGGATCCGGTTTTGTCGAGCCAGTTGCAACAGGAGATACGGGCCATCATCCAGCAACCCCGTGACCTGGAAAAACTGCGCACGGAGGTGCGGGAGATGCGGCAGCGCATGTTCGAGGACAAAAAACCGGGAGAAGGGTGGATTGACATCAAGCAGAGCCGGGGGGGTATCGTCGACATTGAGTTTTTGACCCAATTGTTAATCCTGGCCTGTTCCGCCCGCCACCCCGACATTGTTCAAAACAATACCGCCCGTGGCCTGTACGCCTGTCAGCAGGCCGGGTTATTGAGCATGGCAGACTACACACTGCTGGAGGAGGCCTATGGATTTTACCGCCTGCTGGAAAACCGGTTGCGCCTGTTGCACGGCCGTTCTGAAAACCGGATTGGTCCCAGCCCCGTGGTCCGTGAACAGTTGCGTCGATTGTGTGATTTGCCGACAGAAAAGGAGGTCGTGACCGTGTTGATGGACTATTTTAATGCCGTATACCCGATCATTCGCGCCTATTTTGATGGTTCCTCCCCCCTGCTCCCCTCCTCTCCTCCTGTACGGGCGTAACGGGACATGGATGCTCTGTTCATACCGGTGGATGAGGCCTTCATGGAACGGGAACGCCGCAAGGCCAAGTTGCTGAAGGGGTCAGCCTGGTGGAAAAATTGTCTGGGTCGCGGGGTCTGTGCCTATTGTGGCAAGCGGGTACACCCGACGGCCCTTACCATGGATCACAAAATTCCTATCGTCCGGGGAGGCACCAGCAGTCGGAGCAATTGTGTACCCGCCTGTGCGGAGTGCAATCAAAACAAACAAAACCTGCCCGCCGAGGTATGGCGCACCCTGCTTGCGCAACGATAAACCGCTCAGCGCAGCCATCACCGCCAACCGGATATGCGTTCACACTCCGCCACGGCACGCGGATGGTGTCGCTCCCATTCGGTAATGGAGCGGCGATCGTGAACGCTCATTTTTTCGTCCATGCAAATGCAATAGCGGCGCACGACAGAGGGGCGTACACGGGCATCGGCATTGTCTCGAATGCACTGGGCGACATCACTGCGGGATCCGTGGTGTTTATGTCTGCCACGTTCCACCTCCTCTCTATGGACACTGCTGTCTACCCGACAGCCAGCCAGGAACAGAATACCGGCACTGATCGCAACGATTTTGAGATATTGTTTCAACTGTCGATCCTTTTCGTAAAAGGCCAAGCAACGATCACCTGTACGGACTGCGTAATACTGCGCAATGTACAATAAGTTTAATGCTTCAACAATCCCATTTTTTGCCGTATCTTCCCTATTGGCAAGGCTTCAGGATTACAGCTAATATTGACACTCTGTAACGGTATATCTGCCATCTGACAATTTAAAACAATGCTCGTGCATTATTTTTGCCTTGTTGCAGCGGAAACGCATGTTGATCATTGACACGTTCCGCCGGTCAGGTCAGGATGGAGCCTGGGTTGATTTTGCCTCAACCCGTTCTTGCACGGTCTGTGCAGAGCCAGTCAACGAAGGGTTTCCATCCGTCCGACTGACCCCTGTAGAGACATGCTGTGACGGTTTCAAACATACAAATTGGTCCGCAACATGCTCTTGCTAAACTCCAAAAAGATCGTTTTGTTTTTTTTCCTTTTGATGGCCTGTCTGCTGTCAGTCGGAAGGGAGGGCACGGCGAGGGAGTTTGGTGCCTACGACGTCCCTGCCCAACCCCGGGAGGTTTTTTCCGAAGCCGACCGTTTTGATCCCCTGGCGGGAGCCCCCCGCAAAACCCTGGCCTACAAGGGCAATGAGCCGGTTGGCCATGTTTTCCAAACAAGTGACATCGGTTATTCCGGCAAACCCATCGAAATACTGGTTGGTATGCGAAACGACGGCACCGTGACCGGTGCCAAAGTCGTCAAGCATGCGGAGCCGATTCTGCTGGTCGGCATCCCTGAGCAAAAGCTGTTTGACTTTGTCTCCCGCTATACCGGTCGCAATCTGCTGAAGGTCGGGCAGGACAGCAACCAACAAGCGGTGGACGCCATCAGCGGCGCGACTGTCACCGCCATTGTCATCAACGACAGCATCCATCGTACCGCCATCAAGGTGGCTCACGGCAACAAGGGCGAGGCCCCGGTTGCCCGAGCCACACTGCTTGACCCCCCTTATCAACCCTCCGACTGGCAAACTTTGCTCCAAGAAGGTTCTGTCCACCGATTGACCCTGACCCATGGAGAGGTGGATGCGGCCTTCAAAAAGATTGGCCTCCTCAGTGACGAACTGTACGTCAAGCCCTCCATGCCGGAAGCGTTGTTTATCGACCTGCACGTTGCCCTGGTCTCTCCGGCGGCCATTGGTCGCAATCTGTTGGGTGAAGCCGAGTTCCAGAACATGCAGCGGTGGCTTGCGCCGGGACAACAGGCCCTGTTGATCATGGCCAATGGCTCTTTCTCGTTCCGGGGCTCCGGCTTTGTGCGCGGTGGTATTTTTGATCGCTTCAAGCTCAACCAGGATGGCAGCAGCATTTTGCTGCACGACCACCAGTACCGCCGTCTCGGTACCCTGGGTGCGGGGATGCCGGAGTTTACGGAAATCGGGCTGTTCAAACTGCCGGAGGGTCAACGTTTTGATCCCACCCGCCCGTGGAATCTGGAACTGCTGACCGGTCGGGCTGTCGGTCCGACAGAAAAGGTATTCACCAGTTTTCTGCTTCCCTATGCCCTGCCGGAACGTTTTATCCAGCAGGCTCCGCTGCCGCCGCCGTCCCAGTCGGCAGAAAAAGCTGTAGAGACCGCCTCGACGGAGCCCGCCGCACCTCCCTTGTGGCACCGTATCTGGCGGGCCCGCACCGGCGATATTATTGTGCTGGCGGTGTCGCTGCTGGTTCTGACCGTTATCTTTTTCTTTCAGGAACTGCTCATTGTCCATCCCGCTCTGGTCAAAAATTTACGGTTGGGCTACCTGTTTTTCTCCATGGTGTGGATCGGCGGGTATGCGCAGGCCCAGTTGTCCGTCGTCAATGTATTCACCTTTTTGCACGCTTTCATGGGGGAGTTTCGTTGGGACTTTTTCCTCCTTGAGCCGTTGATTTTTATCATCTGGTGTGCAACAGCCCTCTCCCTGCTGTTCTGGGGCCGTGGAGCCTTTTGTGGCTGGCTCTGCCCCTTTGGCGCATTGCAGGAGATACTCAACTGGGTTGCCTGCAAGGTTGGCATACCCCAGTTCCGGCTCCCCTTTGCCTGGCATGAACGGCTCTGGTCCATCAAGTATATCCTGTTCCTGGGACTGTTTGCCATCTCCCTCTCCTCGATTGCGACCGCCGAAATGTTGGCTGAAATTGAGCCATTCAAAACGGTTGTGCAGTTGCACTTCATGCGGGAGTGGCCTTATGTCACCTGGGCTGTACTGGTTTTGGCAGCGGGTCTCTTCGTGGAACGGTTTTTTTGCCGCTATCTCTGCCTGCTGGGGGCCTGTCTTGCCATACCGGGGCGGATGCGCATCTTCGCATGGCTCAAGCGGAGACGCCAGTGCGGCGACCTGTGTTCCCATTGCAGCACGGAGTGTCTGGTGCAAGCCATCCAACCCAATGGCGAAATTCATCCCAACGAATGTTTTTATTGTTTGCGCTGCCAGTTGAACTATGTCAACGAGGCTGTCTGTCCAACACTCATCATGCGCCGCAACCGTCGTGAACGCCGCGCCCAGGTTAAACCGGAAGAGACTGAGTGTTGAGCAGGCGCGGTCCGATCACGCGAAATACGTTTTGCACCTTTGCTCTGGAACAAGGTATGGTATGCTGTTCCAAAGACGGGTGCGGTGCTTATCCTGAATTTTATACAACCACTCACTAGGGAGAGAAAGCAATGGCGACAGATGATAACAAGCAGGCTTTATCACGGCGGGATTTGCTGGGGACCAGTATCAAGGTGGCCACAGTCGGTGGGTTGGCCAGTATGGCAGGCCCGGTGGCGGTGGGCAGCGGTGTGTTGACAGCATCCGTCGGTTTGCCCCAGGTAGCTGCAGCTGCGACTCAAAAAGGCAAAGGAGCCGATGTTCCTCCGGGCCAACTGGATGAATATTATGGCTTCTGGAGCGGTGGCCATTCCGGCGAGGTACGTGTGTTGGGACTCCCCTCCATGCGTGAACTGATGCGCATCCCGGTCTTCAATCGCGAAAGCGCGACCGGTTGGGGATTGACCAACGAAAGCAGAAAAATTCTTTCCGAAGGGCTGACCCCGGAGACCAGAGAGTTCCTGAAAAAACAGGGCATGGTCACATACGATCATGGTGACACCCACCATCCCCGCATGTCCTATACCGACGGCAGCTACGATGGGCGTTACCTGTTTATCAACGACAAATCCAACACCCGCATTGCCCGTATTCGCATCGACATCATGAAAACGGACAAGGTGCTGGAGATCCCCAATGCCCAGGCCATCCACGGTTTACGCCTGCAGCGTTACCCGAAGACGGGCTATGTTTTTTGCAACAGCGAAATGCGTACCCCGTTGCCCAACGATGGCCGCGACATGAACGATCCCAAAAAATATGTGGGCATCTTTTCTGCTGTGGACGGTGACAGCATGACCATGGCCTGGCAGGTAAAGGTCAGCGGCAACCTGGATAACGTCGATGCCGACTACAAAGGCAAGTATGCCGTCTCCACCTGCTACAACTCCGAAGAGGGTACCACCCTCGCCGAAATGACCGCTGCGCCGGCGGATCATGTGGTCATTTTCAATATCAAGGCGATCGAAGAGGCGGTCAAGGCAGGCAAAGTGGAGATGCATCAGGGTGTGCCCGTGGTGGATGGTCGCAAGGAAGCCCAATCGATGTTCACCCGCTACATTCCGATCGCCAGCAACCCCCACGGCGTCAATGCCACCCCGGATGGCAAATATGTGGTGATCAACGGCAAGCTGTCGCCGACGGTGTATGTCATCGAGTGGGACAAGGTGGACGAGTTGTTCGCTGGCAAGATTGGCGAAAAAGATGTGATTGTCGCCAATCCCGAGGTAGGTCTTGGCCCCTTGCACACCACCTTTGACGGTCGGGGCAACGCTTATACCTCGGTCTTTCTGGATAGCCAGATTGTCAAATGGAGCATTGGGGATGCCATCAAGCAGCACAAAGGGGAGAAGGCCAACCCCATCCGCCAAAAGTTGGATGTCCATTATCAGGTCGGTCATACCAACGCCTCCATGGCGGAAAGCAAGGATGCCGACGGCAAATGGCTGGTGGCTCTGTGCAAATTTTCCAAGGATCGTTTCCTCAATGTCGGTCCCCTGAAACCTGAAAACGACCAGTTGATCGACATCTCCGGCGATGAGATGAAGTTGGTGCATGATGGTCCGACCTTCCCGGAACCCCATGACGCCATCATCGTCCACAAGTCCAAGGTCAATCCGGTCGAGATTTACAATCCGAACGACCCCCTGTTTGCCGATCTGCACGCCCTGGCCAAAAGCGATGGTCTGCAATTGGGAGTCGACAGCAAGGTGATCCGGGAAAACGGGAAGGTGCGGGTCTACATGCTCAGTCACGCTCCGACCTTCAGCATGACCGAGTTTTCTGTCAAGAAGGGGGATGAGGTCACGGTGATCATTTCCAATACGGACGAGATCGTTGACCTTGCCCATGGCTTTACCATGGTGGGCCATAATGTTTGTTTTGAAGTCGGTCCCAAAGCCCACGCTTCCGCCACCTTCAAGGCGGATCGGGCCGGTGTTTGGTACTACTATTGCCAGTGGTTCTGTCATGCTTTACACATGGAAATGCAGGGCCGCATGTTTGTTGAGGCATAACCTGTTGCGCTCTGTGATCTCAGTATTGGCGGCCAGGGTGATCCTGGCCGCTTTTTTCCTGTCTGCCTCCACGAGTGTAGCCGCAACCACCGTCCAGCCTGGCACGGATACTTTGCGCGTGGCCATTGCCCAGGCTGCTCCGGGAGAGACATTGACGTTGGCGGCCGGGCATTATGGTCCGGCCGTGGTGGACAAATCCTTGACCCTGGAGGGTTCCCCGGCTGCGATAATCGATGGCGCAGGTCGTGGCAGTGCCCTTCTCATCACGGCTCCAAACGTAACCGTTCGGGGCTTGACCTGTACAGGCTCCGGTACCACTGATGGCAACCTGGACAGCGGTATTCTGGTCCTGAAATCTGCGTCCGGAGCCGTCATCGAGAACAACCAGATTACCGGTAATCTTTATGGCATCGCCATCCAGGGCCCCCCTCGCGTCGTGGTGCAAAACAATACCATTGTCAATCGCAATGATCTGCGACTCAATGAACGGGGCAATGGGATCAATATCTGGAATACCACCGGTTCGCTGTTTGCGAACAATCGCATTACCGGAGGGCGCGATGGCATCTTTATCAATACCGCGCATGGCAACAGTATCCGTGGCAACCATATTAAAGATTTACGCTTTGCCATCCATTATATGTACGCCAACCACAATGAGGTGACGGATAATATTTCCGTTGGCAATGCTGTGGGATATGCCCTGATGTATTCCACCCACCTCAAAATTTTTGGCAATATATCCTTTCATGATCGTGATCACGGCTTGATGTTCCACTCCTCCCATTATTCCGAATTGGCAAACAACCTGGTACAAAACACCCAGGGCAAGTGCGCCTTTGTTTATACCTCATCCCATAACACATATCATAACAACTATTTTGAGGGCTGTGAGATTGGTTTGCATTTTACCGGTGGTTCAGAAAAAAATGAGCTGTATGGCAACGCCTTCATCCATAACCGTACCCAGGTAAAATATTCGGGCATGGTCCACTACGAGTGGTCCAAAGGGGGACGTGGCAACTACTGGAGCGACAATCCCGCCTTTGACCTGGATGGTGATGGCATTGCGGATGTGGCCTATCACCTGAACAACCTGATGGATCAGGTGTTATGGAGCTATCCATTGGCCAAGTTGCTCATCTCCAGCCCGGTCATGGAGACGTTGCGTTATGCCCAGAGTCAGTTTCCCGCGCTGAGTCCAGGGGGGGTGGTGGACAGTTGGCCTCTGATGACCCCGCCACCGAGGCCGGTCGCGCTTCCCCCGGAGTTGCAAACCGGGCCTTCACGCACGGAGCATTCGACATGAGTGACGCCATCTGCCATGTTGAAGCGGTAGTCAAGCACTATCCCCAGCACCGGGCTCTGGATGGGGTCTCTCTGACCCTGCCCCCTGGGATCTGTGTCGCATTGTTGGGTCATAACGGCGCGGGCAAGACCACCCTGATGAAACTGCTGTTGGGGCTGACGCGACCGACTGCCGGCCGGGTGACCGTTCTGGGCCAGAACCCGGCAACGGCCCCGCTCGCCTTCAGACGACAGATCGGTTTTTTGCCCGAAAATGTCATCTTTCATGATGAGTTGACAGGGATTGACACGTTAACCTATTACGCCCGCCTGAAAGGGGAGGCGCGTGAGCGTTGTGTGCAATTGTTGGCGCAAGTTGGTCTGGCGGAGGCCGCCAAACGCCGCGTCAAGACATACTCCAAGGGCATGCGCCAGCGTCTGGGACTGGCACAGGCTTTGTTGGGCCAACCCCGTCTGTTGCTGCTGGACGAGCCAACCACCGGCCTGGATCCCATGCTGCGCCAGGAGTTTTATCGCATCATTCAGGCGTTGCGCAACCAGGGGGTGACGGTCATGCTCTCCTCGCATCTGTTGACGGAGTTGGAGGCCCAGACAGATTTGGCGATTATTTTACGCGCGGGCAAGTTGGTTGCGTGCGGGAGTTTGTCGGCACTGCGGGAACAGGCAAATTTACCCGTCTGCCTGCAGGTGACCACCACCGACCCGGAGAAGGTGACCCAACACTTGGCTGGTCTGGCGGTTGCAAAACCGGGGACGATGGGGCAGGCGGTGTTTGTCTGTGCCGTCTCGGGAAAGATGGCCACCTTGCGTCGCCTTGCTCTGTTGGGTGAACTGGTCCAGGATGTGGAGATTCAAATGCCCAGCCTGGATGATGTCTATCTCCATTTTGGTCAGGATCAGGAGGTCAACGAGGCGTGAGTCCTGTTATTATTATTGCCGGCAAGGAGGTTCGTGATTCGATACGCAACCGTTGGGTTGTCAGTGCCACCCTGTTGCTGGCAGGATTGGCGTTCAGTTTGGCCTTTTTGGGCAGTGCCCCGACCGGCGGTTCGGCTGCCGAGCCGTTGGCGGTCGTTGTGGTCAGTCTGGCCAGTTTGACCATTTTTCTGGTACCCCTTATTGCCTTGATGCTGGCCTATGATGCCCTGGTTGGCGAGGCAGAGCGGGGAACGCTCTTGTTACTGCTCACCTATCCGGTCACCAAAGGGCAGGTATTGTTGGGAAAATTTGTCGGCCACCTAGCCGTTCTGTCCTTGGCCATTGTCTTGGGGTATGGGGCCGCAGGGGTGGCGGTTGGAATGGGTACGGAAAATGTCAATGCCCAGAGTTGGCAGGCTTTCGGGGCATTGATTGGCAGTTCCATTTTGTTGGGTGGCGTATTCATCGCCATCGCCTATCTGATCAGTGCCATTGTCCGGGAGCGGGGTGCAGCCGCCGGTATTGCCATCGGCATCTGGTTGCTGTGCGTGGTGTTGTATGATATGGGACTACTCGGGGTTTTGGTGGCCACCAAGGGGCAAATTCATGAAAATCTGTTCCCATGGCTGTTGATAGCCAACCCGACCGACATTTTTCGCCTGTTCAATTTGACGGCCTTTGACAATGTGCGCACCTTTTCCGGGCTGGCCGGATTGAGTGGCCAGGTAAAATTTTCATCCACTTTTCTCGTGTTTTCTCTGTTGACCTGGATGCTCTTGCCATTGTTGGGGGCGGTCATCGTATTTCGTAAACGGGAACTGTAATGAAACGGCATTGGGGATTTTTTTCTGTTTTGCCGCTTTTATTGGCGGCTTGCGGTGCAGCGCAGGAGCAGACACCAACCGCCCTGGAGCCCGCAAAGGATACCAAAGCGACCTTTTGTGGTATGACCCTGGCGGAACATCCAGGGCCCAAGGGGCAGATTCATGTGGCAGGAGAGACGGTCGCCTGGTTTTCCTCCGTCAAGGATGCCTTCTCGTACATGAAAAACGAGGGGGCCACCCGGCGTATTTTGGCATTTTATGTCAATGACATGGATCGCGCAGACTGGCAGCATCCACAGCCCGGCACCTGGATTGCCGCCAAGGGGGCATATTTTTTACTGGACTCCAGCAAGACCAGCGGCATGGATGTTTCAGAGATCATTCCGTTTGGCAACCGGGAGGCGGCTCAAAAGTGGCGGGAAAGCTACGGTGGACGGGTATTGACCTATGGGGAGGTTCTGCGCGAGGCCATGTAAGATGGCAGGATGGTCAAAATCTGTAAACAATTGCAGGGGTCCGGGGACCGTCACGGTATTGCGGTCTTCCTTTGAACGATTGCAGGGGTCCGGGGACCGTCACGGTCCCCGGCGGGGTGCAGGGGCGGAGCCCCTGCTGAACTGCGCGTTTTCCCAAAGCAAATTTTCGCAGAAAATTTGCGCAACGCGCACAAAACCGCCCCGCAGGGGCGACCTTGGGAGGGCGGCAGCCCGACTCGCACGCTTATGTTGTTGACAATGCTTGGATAAGAAAGCAGAAGCTTCGGATAGGCAGATTTTTGTCTGATACAAGGCCAGGAGCGGTTTTTTTCCAAGCCATTCGGTATTTTGCCCTCTCTCGGTCGGGCTGCCGCCCTCCAGGAGTGCCCCTGCGGGGCGTTTTGGGCGCGCTGCGCCCATTTGCTGCGCAAATGGGCTTCTGGGAAAGCGCGCCCTTGCCTGCAGGGGCTTTGCCCCTGCACCCCACCGGGGACCGTGACGGTCCCCGGACCCCTGCAATAATTTGAAAAGATTAAAAAAGCATGGGCATGGTCATCATGTCAGCGCATATGGGGCTTTGGCCCCTGCACCCCACCGGGGAGCGTGACGGTCCCCGGACCCCTGCAATTATTTAAAAAGATTAAAAAAGCATGGGCGTGGTCATCATGTCAGCGCATATGAGGCTTTGGCCCCTGCACTCCACCGGGGAGCGTGACGGTCCCCGGACCCCTGCAATTATTTAAAAAGCCTGCACTCACGGGGACGCACCCTCCTGCGGCAGTCCAGGCAACAAGAGCGGGTCCACCCGATCCTGCCGCACCATCATCCCCCAATGCAAATGCGGCCCGGTCGCCCTGCCGGTCATCCCCACCGTACCAATCACCGTACCAGCCTCCACCCAACGCCCCGACTCCACCATGATACGCTCCAGATGGGCATAGAGAGAGATCACCCCATCCCCATGATCCAACACCAGCGTGTTGCCGGTAAAAAAATAGTCCTGCCCAACCAAAGCCACCTCCCCCGGCGCGGTGGCAACCACCGGCGCGCCCTGGGGGGCGGCAATGTCAACTCCACTGTGGGGCCGACGAGGGGTACCGTTCAAAACACGACGACTGCCAAACACCCCGGAATACCGCCCCGTCACCGGCAACTGAAAACCCTCCCCATACCCCACCCGGCCACCCCGCCTCTGATAGGTGGCAACAATGGCAGCCGTCTCCTCTTTGGCCCGACTCACGGCAGCCGGAGCCAACTCCACCTTTCCCTTGGGCAGTGTCAGCTGCTCCTCCTGATAACTGCGCGCCACCACCTCAAAGGTGTGGGTCAACAGTTCAGACTTGCCCTGGGGCGGTTTAACCTCCACCCGCAACAGGACCGGACCAGGCTTGGCCTCCATGTCCAACGCCAACAAGGCGCGATGCTCCGCTGAAAAGGGAACAGGCTTCCCATTGAGACTACCCACCAGACGCGCACCCGCCGGTACATCCTGCACATGCAACAAAACCGCCCGCCCAATCGCCAACGGTGCCGAGAACGACAAGGTCGCACTCTCCCCCTCCCCCCCCAACAACAAAGAGAAAAGGATAATCAAATATCGGTACATGGATCTTTTCTCCCCGGTTGGACCACCGCGACCAGTTCACCCTGCGCCAACACAATCCGCAACTGCTCACCAGCCGCCACCGTGTCGGCAATACGGGGCACCCGCCCCTGTTGATCATAAACAATGGCATATCCCCGCTGTAACACCGCCAACGGAGATACCCCCTGCAGACGCCTTTCAACAGCCACCACCTGCTGCCGATGGCGACGCAGACCCTGTTGCACCCCCCGGGACAACCGATCATCCAGATGGGCCAAACGGGTGCGAAACAGCCCCATGACCCCACGCCCCCCCCACACCGACAGACGATTGCGCACATCCCACACCCGTTGCCGACGCCGCAAACGATGATGCTGCTCTGCCGCCAGAATACGCTGGAACAGGTCGTCACAACGCACCCGGAAAAATTCCAACCTGCGCCGGGGATGCAACAACCGCTGCTGCCGCAGTTGCACCATTGACCGCTGTTGCGCCACCCGAGCCAAAGCGGCCCGCAACAGCCGCTGCCGCAGTTGCGCCACCCGAGCCAACAGCTCCCTCTTTTCCGGCATCACCCGCTCCGCCGCCGCTGACGGGGTTGGAGCCCGCACATCGGCCACCAGATCCGCCAGAGTCAGATCCACCTCATGCCCCACTGCGCTGACGATGGGAATCGGCGAAGCGGCAATGGCCCTGGCCACCGCCTCGCTATTGAAAGCGGCCAAATCCTCCGCCGAACCTCCACCACGACCGCAGATGATCACCTGCACACGACCGTCGGCAATCAACCCCTGCAAAGCCGCCACAATCTCCTCAACCGCTCCCTCGCCCTGCACCCGCGCATGGGCCAGCAAAAGCTGATAGCCCGGAAAGCGGTTGTCCAATACCCGCATGATGTCATGAATGGCCGCCCCGGAGGCCGAGGTAACCACCCCGATCATGTCGGGCAAAAAGGGCAACGGCCTTTTTCGAGCCTCTGCCAGCAACCCTTCCGCCTGGAGACGGGCAAACAGTTGCAACAATCGCTCCCGCTCCGTTCCAGCCCCACCAGACTGCATCCCCTCCACCACCAGCTGATATTCGCCCCGGGGAGAATAGGCGGCAATCCGTCCCGTCACCAACACGCTCTCCCCCCCACGGGGCACCATGCGCAACCGCTGGCGCGTGCCACGCCAAACCACCGCCCGGATGCGGGACTGGGCATCCACCAGGGTAAAATAGAGATGACCCGAAGGGGGCTGATGCAAATCGGAAATTTCTCCCCGCACCCGTACAAAGGGCAACGCATCCTCCAACAGGGTGCGAATCCGTTCGTTGAGTTGGGTCACACTCTGCCACTCATCCCAAGGCAATGCCGTTGGGTCTCGGAAGGATGGCCCGGAAAAGGGAGACAGGCTCTGTTCGTTCATGGGGAGAGAATTGCAGAGTTGACCGCCACAAACAAGCCATAACCATCAAAAATATGACTGGCTTTCGTCAATTTTTTTTCCATTCCCCCCGGATAGCGTGGAGTGGCAACAAAGAAAACTTGCTAAATCTGATGTTTCTGGATCATACTGGCAGTCAGTTGCACTGTTCTTCACCACTGACACCATTTTAACAAGAAGGGTCTTATGAGTCGGTCTGATCACCAAACCACCGATGACATCTCCAGCACCTCGGCCGACAACCCGGTCGGATTGATCGAAGAGTATGTGATCAATCAGGATTGGAACTCCGAGCGTTCCAACGAACATGAACTCTGGGCCGAACTCCCAAGCCAATGGGGCAATCAAAGGCTGTGGGTCGTCTACCATGAAGAGACCGGCTTTCTGCAGTTCAATTGCTATTTAAACCTGAAAATTCCTGCCAGGCAGCTGCCATCAGCCGCGCAGACCATCACCCTGATGAATGAACGGGTCTGGTTGGGGCACTTTGAAATTTGGAGTGAAGAGCATGTGCCTGTCTTTCGTATTGTCCTGCCCTTGCGCAATACAACGTTGCACGAGGCCCAGTTGGAGGATGTGATATCAGCCATTCAGGAGGAGACCGAACGCTTTTTCCCCGCCATCCAATGGGTCGTCTGGGGTGGCAAAACACCCGAAGAGGCCATTGCAGCCGCCATCGTTGAAACGGAGGGTGAGGCATAAAGAGGCGCGATACAGCCGGGTGTTGGGGTTGCCTGTGCGGCAAAAAAAATGTTTTGGGTGTGATTTGGCATCGTAATTGCTTTGTATTTTGTCATCCTGATACTGGATCTCTGAATTCAATGACAGTTGGAGACGACAATGCGTGCAATCGAACCTATGGGATATCTGACATCCGTACCGCCTGCTCACCCGACCGCACTGCCGGGCAGTCTGTTGCGTCAACGTCCGTCGGGCTCATTTTACGAGTTGTTGCAGGCGGCCAGTGCAGCCTACCGGAAGCCCGCCGGGCCGGTTCGCGTTGCCCGGCGACCGAGCGACAAGAGAGGTATCGGTCAGGTCGGGTTTTCCCGCTAGCGGGGTGGGAAAATACCCAAGTTGGGGAAAGTGTTGTGCGCTGTTCATCTCTTTACTTGACAGCATGATAATCCCCACACTACACTTTCTGACAGACGGCGTGGAATGCCCCATGGGTACACCCTGGCAACATAACAGGAAAAAAGACGGATGAACGACTATTCTAATGCAAGTGGTGTACAAGAGGTTGATGCAACCCAGAGCGGCCTTCCTGTCGCAGCAGGGACGGATCCGTTATCCCGGTTGGAGCAACGATGGGAAAAGCTGGCCAAGAGTGTTCGGGATCTGCGCAGCGAAAATGCGGCTTTGTGGGAGCAGTTGCAGGGGCGTGAAGATCAGATCGGCCGTATTGAGCAGGAACTGGCCCAAAAAACGGCCGAGTTGGCCGACAAGGCAGCAGAGATTGCCGCGTTGAACGAGGAGCAAGGCCGGACCAATGCGCGGATTGATGAATTGATTGCCCGTTTTGATGAGATGGGGCAATAGAGTTTTGTACCACTGACAGCTATACGCTAAAACTGGGCCGAAGCCATGTCTGATTTTATTGAAGTGCGCATTCATGGCCAACTGTTCCGGTTGCGGGCAGGTACGGAAGAGGCATATGTTCGGTCGTTGGCAGCGTACGTCGATGATGTCATGAAAACGATATCCCGACAGTCCAATACCGTCTCTACGGAACGGCTTGCCATCATGGCCGCGCTGAATGTGACCGATACCCTTTTCCAACAACAGCGACGTGCAGAGGGTGATACCAAAGCCGTCCATGAGAGAATTACCAGATTGGTCACCTTGAGTGATCGTCTATTGGGAGATTGATTTCGTCATAATCCCCTGCGGTGTTCGTGAGAAACGCTTTCCTCCTGAGCCGATACTTATAGAACCCAGGAATCCATGCCCTGATCGTGAAGTGCGAGCCCGAACCATGTGGGATTGCCGGCAGCGATTATTTCAGGAATCCACTTATTAAACGGGTTCAGAGGACGCCAAGTCCACGGCACAGGCGGGGGATTTTATTAGTGGAAGTCGACAAGCAAACTCTTCGCGCTGCCCTGCGCAAAGTGCGGCGTCTGCTGACGCAGGCGCAGGTGCGCGGGTTCAGTGCCGCCATCTGTCGACGGGCCCAGGAGATGCCCCAGTTCAAACGGGCCTCTTCCGTGGGGCTGTATGTGTCTATCGATAACGAAGTGGATCCCTCCTCTCTCCTCCTCGCAGCACATCTGTCAGAAAAAGCCGTGTTTCTTCCCGTTGTGGATCAGCAACGGCGGGCGATCTGTTTTGTCCAGTATCGGAAAAATGAGCCGCTGGTCGAGGGGGCTTTTGGCATCCGCGAGCCTTTGCTCTCCCCGGTGGAGAAAAGGTTGCAGGAGGCTGATGCGCTGCCGATCCCCCCTCTTGACATCCTGTTTTTGCCCCTGGTGGCCTTTGACCCGTCTGGTTGTCGATTGGGCTATGGAGGGGGCTACTATGATCGTCTCCTGGCACACCAACAGCAGGCATTGGGGTACAAACCGTTGCTGATTGGGTTGGCTTACCATTGCCAGCAGGTGCCGGTACTCCCCCGCGACCCCCATGATGTGCCGATGGACTGGGTGGTGACGGAGCGGGAATGTTTGACTTGCTCTGGTGCAGAGGCCTGAGACCACACTCACCATTAAGATTTCCACTGACACCCTGTTGCGGGGTTGTTCGGTGATAGGGAGCCTGTTTTTACATGGACATATGGGTATTGTTATTTGGCATTGCGGTGGGGGTCGGCCTGGTGCTGGCTTTCAATTTTCAGCAGCGCAGGGTGCGTGAAAATTTTTTTGCCCAAAAAGAGTTACAGGTTGAACACTTGCTGAAGGCGGCCGAAGAAAAAGCGGCGGTCGTGGCCCGTGAGGTGGAGTTGAAGGTCCAGGCAGAGCGGCTGCGGGTACAGGAGGAGGTTGAAAACAAGTTCAGGGAGCAGGACCGGGAACTGGATCGACAAAAACGCCGCATGGACAAGCGTGAAGAGCAGTTGGATCGGAAATTTGACCATTTGGACCAGCGGGAGAGTGAGCAGGAACGCCGTCGCGCCCAGATGGAAGAGGAAAAAAAGCAGATGGATCTGGCAGCCCTCAAGCTGCAGGAGACGATACTGGAGGCGCAGAAGCGGCTGGAGTCGATCGCCCGCCTGTCGGAGGAGGAGGCCAAGCGACAATTGATGGCCTCGCTGGAGGAGGGTGCGCGCCGTGAGTCTGCACGACTCTTCAAGCAGTTGGAGGAGGAGGTCAAGGAGCGGGCCAGCCAGACGGCCCAGGAGGTGATTTGTACTGCCATTCAACGTCATGCCAGTGAGTTTGTGGCGGAGAAGACCGTCACCGTGGTCCCGCTCCCCTCGGAAGAGATGAAGGGGCGTATCATTGGCCGTGAGGGCCGCAACATTCGCGCCCTGGAGGCAGCCACCGGTTGTGACCTGATCATTGACGATACCCCGGAGGCGGTGGTCATCTCCGGCTTTAATCCGGTCCGCCGGCTTGTGGCCCGTCTGGCTCTGGAAGAGTTGATCTCGGATGGACGCATCCATCCCGCTCGCATTGAGGCGGTGGTCAAGAAGGCTGCCAAAACCATTGACCAGGAAATTCGCGAAGCGGGCAAACGGGCCATTTTTGATGTAGGACTGGCCGAGGTCTCGCCGGAAATTGTGCGTCTGTTGGGTACCCTCAAATTCCGCACCTCCTACACGCAAAATGTGCTGGCCCACTCGGTGGATGTCGCCTTTTTTGCGGGGATCATGGCTGAGGAGTTGGGGCTGGATGGCAATATGGCGCGCCGTTGCGGGCTGTTGCACGACATTGGCAAGGCGGTGGATCATGAAATCCAGGGTTCCCACGCGGTCATCGGGGGCCAGTTTGCCAAAAAATACAAGGAACACCCGATCGTGGTCAATGCCATTTGGTCGCATCATTTTGATATAGAACCCATTTCTGTCTATGGCCCCCTGACCAATGCCGCCGATGCCTTGTCTGCGGCCCGTCCGGGAGCCCGGCGGGAAAATGTCGAGACCTATATCAAGCGGTTGGAGAGTCTGGAGCAGATTGCCAACCAGTTCGAAGGGGTGGAAAAAAGCTTTGCCATCCAGGCTGGACGCGAGTTGCGGGTCATGGTGGGTTATGAGCGGGTCCAGGATGAAGGGGCCATGATGTTGGCCCGGGATATTGCTCAAAAGGTGGAAAGTGAACTGACCTATCCTGGCCAGATCAGGGTCACTGTTATCCGGGAGATGCGGGTGACTGAGATCGCCCACTGACGCACCTCCTGTTGCCGTTACAGCGTGAAGGGAAACCATTCGATGCATGCAGAACGTCCTGTCCCCGCCGGTGAGGTAGCCAAGCGCACCCTGCATTTTTTCTGGTTGGCAGACTGCTCAGGTTCCATGGCCGGGACCAAGATTGCCACCCTCAACCAATCCATCCGGGAGGTGTTACCGGAGATTGAGGAGGTGGTCAAGGATCATCCCGAGGTCCGGGTGGAGATGCGTGCTATCCGGTTTTCCACCACAAGCGAATGGCATGTGGGGCCGCAGGCGGTACCGCTGAGCAGATTTGCCTGGCCGGAGTTGCGTCCCGATGGTGCCACGGCCACCTCACAAGCCATCCGGCACTTGATCCAGAAGTTGGATATTAGCGAGATGCCTGAACGGGGGTTGCCGCCGGTCTGCATTTTGATTTCCGATGGCTTTTGTACCGATTCCGCCGAGGAGTATGATCGGGTGATCCAGGAGTTGGATCAGATCCCGTGGGGCTTGAAGGCGGTACGATTGGCCATTGCCATTGGGGATGAGAGCCATTATGACGAGGGTGAGCTGTTAAAGTTTGTCAGTCCGGGGTTGCGCAAAGAGGTGGGCATATTGAAGGCCCATAACAAGAGCGACCTGTTGAATCATATCAAATGGGCCAGTACGGCCGCCGTTCGCTCCTCTTCCAAGAGTTATGTCGACGACTCTGTGCGTGGGGAGACCTCCAACCAGATTGTCTCCAATGTGGTACTCGGTCCTCCTCCTGCGCCACAAATTACCAACAGTTCCGACGTATTTTGACCATGGACGACCCGCTGCACCAAAGCTGGCCACCCTTTGGGGAGTTGTTGGGCGCGCGGCGGCGGGGGGCGGCTCATATCCGCAAAAACAGCCCCTGTCAGGATGCCTTGCAGGCGGCCCATCGGCAGATTCGCGGCCAACCCGTTCTGGCGTTGGCGGTGGCGGATGGTCATGGGGGCAGCCAATATGATCGCAGTGAATGGGGGGCCCGTTTTGCGGTCGAGGAGAGCGTCAAGCTGCTGTTTGAGTTTGTGGTGGAGTTCAGTGATCCACGCCAGTTGTTGAACAATCTGCGTATTGATTTTGCGCGCATATTGCGCAAAAACTGGCGGGATGCGGTTTTGAACCATGACAAAAGTCTTGCCGCTCCTGTGGCGGAAGCGGTGGACAGTCACACCATCATGCGGCGGTATGGTACCACGTTGTTGACGTTGTTGCTGCAACCGGAGTGGGTATTTGCCGGGCAGTTGGGGGATGGCAAGTTGGTTCGCATTCAGGCGGATGGTACGTTGCAGGAGCTTTTCCCGGCCGATCCGGCGTTGTTGGGGATGGAGACCCACTCCCTCTGTTCGGAGGGGTGTGACAAGTTGTGGCAGACGGCTGTCTGGAGTCGTCAGGCCAGAGAGACCCTGTTGTTGACTACGGATGGGTTGTCGGACTCCTTTGCCAACAATGATGAGTTTCATCGTTTTGCGGGCAGTTTGCACACCTTGTTGAGTGAGCAGGGAACGGACTATATCGCGGAGCAGTTGCCCCACTGGCTGGATCGTTATTCCCAGGAGGGAAGTGGTGATGACATGACGTTGTTGTTGCTGTTTCCGGTTGAGGATTCCGTGTAGGCGATACTTTGTTAAACGATTGCAGGGGTCCGGGGAGCGTCACGCTCCCCAGCGGGGTGCAGGGGCAGAGCCCCATATGCGCTGACATGATTGCGATCTTCTGTTAAACGATTGCAGGGGTCTGGGGAGCGTCACGCTCCCCAGCGGGGTGCAGGGGCAGAGCCCCTGCATGAACGGCGCGTTTTCCCAAAGCAAATTTTCGCAGAAAATTTGCGCAACGCGCCCAAAACCTGCCCCGCAGGGGCAGACTCCTGGAGGGCGGCAGCCCGACCCGCACGGTTATGTTATGGAAAATGTTTGGATAAGAAAGCAGAACGTTCGGATATTGCGCTTTTTGTTTGATACAAGGCCAGGATCGGTTTTTTTTCCCAAGCCAAGTGACCTTTTGCCCGCTCTCGGTCGGGCTGCCGCCCTCCAGGAGTGCCCCTGCGGGGCGTTTTGGGCGCGCTGCGCCCATTTGCTGCGCAAATGGGCTTTTGGGAAAGCGCGCCCGTTACATGCA
>PEAG01000104.1 GCA_002753505.1 Magnetococcales bacterium HCHbin5
GTCAAGGGATAGCTTGGCTGGGCTCACCGAGCCGATTATCAAGACGAGGGGTACACGCCCCTCGTGCTTTATCCCACATCGGACGGTAGACCCATCATGCCTCAAAAAACGCAGTCCTGGACCCTGAAAAGGTGCCGGGAGTGTCCGAAAAAGTGCTTACGCGCAACGGCCATCTGTATCATTCACGCTGAACCAACACACTGGAGGGCGGCAGCCCGACTGCAAGCTGGCCAAGTTTGGGAGGGTTTGGAAAAAAAATATTCCTGGCCTTGTATCAGAAAAAAAACTGAATATCCGAACGTTCTGCTTTCTTATCCGGGCATTGTCCATAACATAACCGTGCGAGTCGGGCTGCCGCCCTCCCAAGGTCGCCCCTGCGGGGCGGCTCTGTGCGCGTTGCGCAAATTTTCTGCGAAAATTTGCTTTGGAAAAACGCGCAATTCATGCAGGGGCGTTGCCCCTGCACCCCACTGGGGACCGTGACGGTCCCCAGACCCCTGCAATTGTTTAAAAGCATGCAGGGGCGTTGCCCCTGCACCCCACTGGGGACCGTGACGGTCCCCAGACCCCTGCAATTGTTTAAAAGCATGCAGGGGCGTTGCCCCTGCACCCCACTGGGGAGCGTGACGCTCCCCAGACCCCTGCAATTGTTTTAAAAGATTAACAGAATAAAGGGTATCGTTGTCGTGTTGGTACATGCATGGCCCTGTCAAGGGGCCAAAGTCGGCAACGGTTGCAACAACACCTTACGTTGCAAAGCAATCAACTGGCCAATCCCCGCCTCTGCCAACCGGGCCAAACTGTCAAACTCCTCCCGCGAAAAGGGGTGCCCCTCCGCCGTTCCCTGTACCTCAACAAACCGCCCCGCAGCATTCATGACAAAATTCATGTCAGCACCGCAGCTGGAATCTTCATGATAATCCAGGTCCAGCATGGGAGCCCCATCAACCAGGCCGCAACTGATGGCCGCCAGAAATTCCGTCACCGGCAAAGACTTGATGCGCCCCTTCTCCTTCAGCCAGGAACAGGCATCCATCAGAGCAACAAACCCCCCGGTGATGGCAGCCGTACGGGTGCCACCATCCGCCTGCAGAACATCACAATCCACCCAGATGGTGCGCTTGCCCAACTGTTCCAGATCAACCACCGAGCGCAGAGAGCGGCCGATCAGACGCTGAATCTCCAGCGTGCGCCCCCCCTGCTTGCCCTGGCTGGCCTCCCGCGAGGTGCGCTCATGGGTGGCGCGCGGCAGCATGCCATACTCCCCGGTCACCCAGCCCCGATTCTGATCCCGCATCCAATTGGGTACCCGCTCCTCCACCGAGGCGGTACACAGAACGCGAGTGGAACCACAAGCGATCAGGCAAGAACCCTCCGCATGCGCACTCACGCCACGACTCATGGTAACCGGGCGCACCTGATCAAATCGCCGACCGTTCGTTCTTGGCATGTTGTCTTCTCCATCACAACAAAATTATCCCGACCCAACAGGAGGGATATCATACTTTTATTAATCTTTCAAAACTATTGCAGGGGTCCGGGGACCGTCACGGTCCCCGGTGGGGTGCAGGGGCAAAGCCCCTGCATGTAACGGGCGCGCTTTCCCGAAAGCCCATTTGCGCAGCAAATGGGCGCAGCGCGCCCAAAACGCCCCGCAGGGGCACTCCTGGAGGGCGGCAGCCCGACCGAGAGCGGACAAAACAGGGGATGGCTTGGAAAAAACAGCTCTGGCCTTGTGTTAAATACAAAGCTGACAGTCCGACAGTTCTGGTTTCTTATCCAAACATTTTCCACGACACAACTGCGCGAGTCGGGCTGCCGCCCTCCCAAGGTCGCCCCTGCGGGGCGGTTTTGGGCGCGCTGCGCCCATTTTCTGCGAAAATGGGCTTTGGGAAAACGCGCCGTTCAGCAGGGGCTCTGCCCCTGCACCCCGCTGGGGACCGTGACGGTCCCCAGACCCCTGCAATGGTTTAAAGGGGGACCGCAATCAGGTTAGCGCATATGGGGCTTAAGCCCCTGCACCCCGCTGGGGACCGTGACGGTCCCCAGACCCCCGCAATGGTTTAAAGGAACGACATAACTGTGATGGGCGCAGCAAACGCCCGAGTGAAAGCCGGCAAAACCCGGCTCTGAACCACCGGCAGGAGAACGGAATGCACAGGCACAACAAAAATCAGACAATACCCTTTTTGGCACCCAACTGCACCGCATTGCTCACCAATTGATGAACCCCAGCCACCGTCTCCATGGGAATGTGATACATGGGCAGGATCTTGCTGAACTGCGCCTTGCAGATGGCACAAACCATGGCCATCAGATTGACCTTGTTTTGCTTCATGACCTGGGTCAACGCAGTCACCCTGGGCATGGCCCCCTGGATGCGCAAATCCATCAACTCGTCCGTCAAGGTGCCACCACCACCACCACAGCAAAAGGTTTTTTCATGGGTGGTCTCGGGATGCATCTCCACAAAATGGTGACAAGAGGCACGAATCAAATCCCGGGGAATCTCAAACTGCCCGCCCGGCTTCTCCCCCATCCGACTCGCCCGGGCAACGTTGCAAGAGTCATGCATGGTGACAACATAATCATCATTGGCCTCTTTGTCCAACGTCAAGGCCCCCCGCTGAATCAACTGATGGGTAAACTCACAAATATGCTGCGGCACCGGATAACGGGGATCAAGAAAATCAAACGGCCCGTTCAACGTGTTCCAGAAACTGTAAGCCACCCGCCAGGCATGACCACACTCACCGACCACAATCCGCTTGACCTTCAATGCCCGCGCCTCGTCGGCAATGCGCTTGGCAATTTTCTGTTTCTGGTCAAAACTGCCGATAAACATACCAAAATTGGCCGCTTCCGCCGCAACCGAGCTGATGGTATAACGGATGCCCGCCTGATGAAATACCTTGGCATACCCCATGAGAGACTGAATGTGCGGCTCACTGAAAAAATCAGCCGAAGGAGCCACCAGCAAAACCTCTGCCCCCTCTTCGTCCAGCGGCAACCGCACCTCATGACCACTGTTTTCCAGAATGTCCGACTCCAAAAAGGCCAACGTACCCTGCAAGGCCGGCTTGGGAATACCCAGATTGTTGCCTACATCGTGGACCTTGCAGATGATCTCCGTGCTGTACTTGTGCCCGACGCCGATGGCATCCATGATCTCCCTGGCCGCCATGGTGATCTCTGCGGTGTCAATCCCGTAAGGACAAAAAACCGAACAACGCCGACACTGGGAACATTGGTGGAAATAGGTGATCCACTTGTTCAACATCTCTTCATCAAAATCATGGGCCCGTACCACCCCCGGCAACAACTTGCCCGCCGGAGTGAAATACCGCCGGTAAACGGAACGCATCAACTCTGCCCGCTGCACAGGCATGTTGTGAGCATCCCGCGTGCCCAAATAGTAGTGACACTTGTCGGCACAGGCCCCGCACTTGACGCATATGTCCATGTAAACCTGCAGGGAACGATACTTTTTCAGCATCTCCCCCAGCTTTTCAATCCCCTTCTCCTGCCAGTTGCTGACCCGCTGGTCTGGAAAACCCAACGGTACCATATGCTTCTCGACGGCGGGATACGGGGTCAAGTGGGCCATTGTCCCGACAGCAAGAGCCGGGGTTTTAATGTCTGCCTGGATTTCCGGAACGGCATAGTCAGCCACGAGTCAACTCCTCGATATTATCTAGTATTTTGCCCACGGATTCACATGTTTCTGCTCTCTGGGATTGTCCACCTGATTGCGGGTCGGGCTGAAAAAGATGCCACCCAGATGCATCAATTTGCTGAAGGGGAAAAGCACCACCAGCGCGGCAACCATCAGCAGATGAGCCAGAAAAATAAAATCACCCAGCATGACCATGGGCAGAGACTGGGAAGAGCTCCACATCCCCATCATGGCTGCCTTGATGTGTACAATGTCCGGCCGAAAGCAAAACTGCATCAACAAACCGCTGGTACCAATGCCCAACAGCAACAACAGCCATAAATAGTCGGCCAACGAAGAGATGTAACGCACCCGGTCAATCAGGAGTCGGCGCAAAAACAACAAACCCAACCCGCCCACCATGGCAATACCGGCCACAATACCAGCAATCTGAATGTAGGCAAAATAGTGGGGCAGAGGATCAACAAAATAACGCAGATGGCGAATCAACACCAGGACCAGGGCTCCGTGAAAGGCATAACTGCCCACCCACGCCCACTTGTCCCCCTTGAAGAGGCTATTGAAAAATGCAACCTCCGTGAAAAGACGCCAAACGACGCCAGAAGTGGTGGTGGGAGCTGGCGTTGTGGGAATCTTCAGGGGAGCCGGGCTACGGACATAAAGACCGATGCGCTGGATAAACCCAACGACAAAAATTCCCACAACGAGGTAAGCAAGGATCGTGAGCATCCGGCCTCCTCACTATAAAAAGGTGATTAAACAATAATCCCGGTCCCATACCAGAACCAGCCTGGCATGGGACCGGATTGAACACAACACCGCCTGGGTGACCCGCGTCGGGACACCCCACGCCGTACCGTGGTGTTAGACGCACCCGGTCGGTTTGGGCAGCCCGGCAATTTTGCAGGCCTGCTTCGCGGGACCACCGGGATACAGATCATAAAGATACTTGGTGTTCCCTTTGTCCTTGCCCAACTTTTTGCCGATGGCCTTGGTCAGGATGCGGATCATGGGCGCAATTTTGTATTCGTCATAATATTCGCGCAGGAAACTGATCACTTCCCAATGCGACTCGCTCATCTCCACCCCTTCCACTTCGGCGAGATGCTTGGCAACATCATCGTTCCAGTCGGAAAGATTGACCAGGTAGCCATCTTCATCGGTCTCGTAGGTTTGGCCTTTCAGTTCAAAACTCGGCATAACAGCTTCTCCTTCAGTTTTCAGGATTGGTTTGCACAAATAAATGATTTGTCAACAACAGAGCGACCGGGCGGGGAGCGGCATCGGATGCCTTGCCCGCTCTGCCCAGACCACACATACTCACATCTGTTCGTCGCCGTCGGGACAAAATTTCGAGGGCGGCAAAGGGAACATTAGCTTATCATGATTTTCTCACAGAGCAAGAGTTTCCCTCTCTCCCCCTTGACAATTTTTCCGGAACTCTGCAACGGTCGATCCCCTTGCTTATATCCTGAACTTGACATTGTGTTCAAGGCATTTCACAATCGGTGGTTCCGGGGTGATCTTTTTTTCAACGATGTCCATGAGGGAGTATGTGAACATGAAACCGAAACATCATTTTTTAGTCTGTATGAACCAGCGTCCCCCGGGGCATCCCCGTGGCTCTTGCAGTGCGTTGGGTGCCGGGTCGGTTTTTGAGGCCTTTCGGGCGGAGGTGGAGCGGCGGGAGTTGTTTGGGACCGTGCAGGTGACGGGTACTTTTTGCATGGGTCCGTGTGATCAGGGGCCGACGGTGGTGGTCTATCCCGAGGGGGTCTGGTATGGTCACGTGACGGCGGCGGATGTGGAAGAGTTGTTGGATACGCACATCCAGCAGCGTGGGGCCGTGGAGCGGTTGCAAATCGCATAACGATTTTACCGGGCGGTAGTGGGATAGGCGAATGAAAATTTTGTTGATTGGCGGTGGTGGGCGGGAGCATGCCATGGCGTGGAAGATGGCCCAATCCCCTTTGGTCCAGTCGCTCTACTGCGCGCCCGGCAATGCGGGCATGGCGGCGGTTGCCCGGTGTGTGCCGCTGTCGGTGGATGATGGGGCTGCCATCCGGCAGTTTGTCAGGGAGCAGGGCATCGATCTGGTGGTGGTGGGGCCGGAGGGGCCGTTGGTGGCCGGGTTGACCGATCAGTTGCGGCAGATGGGGGTGGCGGTCTTTGGTCCCTCCCAGGCGGCGGCGGCCATAGAGGGTTCCAAGGTTTTCATGAAGGATCTCTGTGCCCGTCACGCCATCCCCACGGCCAGTTATCAGACCTTTACTCAACCGGAGCAGGCGCGTGCCTATATCCACGCGCAGGGGGCCCCCATCGTGATCAAGGCTTCCGGGTTGGCGGCGGGCAAGGGGGCGATCGTTTGCCAGACTGTCGCCGAGGCGGATGAGGCGATCCGGCAGATCATGGTCGATCGCCTTTTTGGTGCCGCCGGGGATCAGGTGGTGGTGGAGAGCTGTTTGCGGGGTGAGGAGCTCTCTTTCCTGGCTCTGGTTGATGGGGAGGAGATCCTGCCGTTGGCCGGTTGTCAGGACCATAAAGCGGTTGGTGATGGGGACAGGGGTGCCAACACGGGTGGCATGGGGGCCTACTCTCCTGCGCCCATTCTGACGCCGGCGTTGCAGGAGCGGGTGATGGCGGAGGTGATGCGTCCGGTGGTGCAGGGGATGGCGGCCGAGGGGTATCCCTATCGGGGGGTGTTGTATGCGGGGTTGATGATTGACGGGGATCAGATCCAGGTGTTGGAGTTCAATGCCCGTTTTGGTGACCCGGAGACGCAACCTTTGTTGATGCGGATGCGTTCCGATCTGGTGCCGTTGTTGTGGGCTTGTGCCAACGGTTCCTTGCGGGGTATGCAGATCGACTGGGATCCGCGTCCGGCTCTGTGTGTCTGTATGGTGGCGGGGGGGTATCCGGGTCCGTATGCCACCGGCAAGCCCATCCATGGTTTGCAGCCGTGGGTTGGTCATCCCGATCTGCAGCTGTTTCATGCGGGAACCCGCTGGCAGGATGGGCAGGTTGTTACCGCAGGGGGTCGGGTATTGGGGGTGACGGCGTTGGCGGATACGGTGGCGGCGGCCCAGCAGCGGGCTTATGCGGCGGTGGAGTCCATCGGTTGGGAGGGGGTCTATTTTCGTCGGGACATTGGTTATCGGGCCATCAAGCGGGAGGGTGTATGAATGACAAGCCGTTGGTAGGGATCATCATGGGTTCTGATTCGGATTGGGGGGTGATGCAGGAGGCGGCGGTGGTGTTGCGGCAGTTTGCGGTCCCTTTCGAGATGAGTGTGGCTTCGGCCCATCGCACCCCGGAGCGGACGCATGCCTATGCGACCAGTGCGGTCAGTCGTGGGCTCAAGGTGATCATTGCCGGTGCGGGGGCGGCGGCGCATCTGGCGGGGGTGGTGGCGGCCAACACCGCTTTGCCGGTGATTGGGGTGCCGTTATCGGCCACGGATTTGAAGGGGTTGGATGCTCTGTTGTCCACGGTGCAGATGCCGGCTGGCATTCCGGTGGCCACCATGGCCATCGGTTCGGCGGGCGCACGCAATGCGGCTCTCTTTGCGGTACGGATATTGGCGATTGCCGATCCCACTTTGGCCGAGCAGTTGCTGGCTTTCAATCGTTCCATGGCAGAGGGGGTGTTGAGCAAGGATGCGGCTCTGCAGGAGCGGCTGAAAGTGTTCATGAATGGCTGAAATGCTGACCCCTTAAACGATTGCAGGGGTCCGGGTTTTCAAACTATTCTTTTCAAACTATTGCAGGGGCCTGGGGACCGTCACGGTCCCCAGTGGGGTGCAGGGGCAAAGCCCCTGCTGAGTTGCGCGTTTTCCCAAAGCAAATTTTCGCAGAAAATTTGCGCAACGCGCACAAAACCTGCCCCGCAGGGGCAGACTCCTGGAGGGCGGCAGCCCGACCGAGAGCGGGCAAAAGGTTACTTGGTTTGGAAAAAAAACCGGTCCTGGCCTTGTATCAAACAAGAAGCGTCATACAATCAAAGCGTCATACAACCAAAGCGTAACATCCGAACGTTCTGCTTTCTCATCCAGGCATTGTCAATAACATAGTCGTGCGCGTCGGGCTGCCGCCCTCCCAAGGTCGCCCCTGCGGGGCGGTTTTGGGCGCGTTGCGCCCATTTTCTGCGAAAATGGGCTTTGGGAAAACGCGCCGTTCATGCAGGGGCAGAGCCCCTGCACCCCGCCGGGGAGCGTGACGCTCCCCGGACCCCTGCAATCGTTTAAAAGAAGACCGCAATCCTGTTAGCGCATATGGGGCTTAAGCCCCTGCACCCCGCCGGGGAGCGTGACGCTCCCCGGACCCCTGCAATCATGTACAGCTTTCTTCCTTCCTTCACTCCCGTTACCCCTTTCTGAAGCCCCTTTTTCTCCGAACTTCTTCGCATTCCTCTCTCTTCGCAACCTCCCTATCCTTCCCACCCATGAACACGATCCTGCAACTTCCCATATTCAAGGTGGGCCGCCATACCGACATGTCGGGGGCGACCCTGGAGATCACCGAGGCCGACCTGGAACAGACGGTCGCAGCCTACCTGCCCTCACGCCACGAGGCACCACTGGTGGTGGGACACCCACAACACGACGCCCCCGCCTGGGGCTGGGTGTCAACCCTGACCCTGCTCAACGGCATCCTGTGGGCCACACCCCATCAGGTGGACCCCAGCTTTGCCAAACAGGTGGCCAGCGGACGCTACAAAAAAATTTCCGCCAGCTTCTATACCCCCAACGCTCCCAGCAACCCCTACCCGGGCGTCTACTACCTGCGCCACGTGGGCTTCCTGGGGGCACAACCACCCGCCATTAAAGGACTGCCCGACGCCAGCTTCCGGGAAGCCGAACCGGGGGTGGTCGTCTGGGAGACAACCACCGATTGGTCCGAACAGACAACGGCCAATCAATCCCTACCACCTATCACCCATACCATGGAGAACAAGATGGCCGTATTGCCGGAAACAGAAACACCGTCCGCCGCCGAGGCGGAACTGCAACGAAAAATGGCAGCACTGGACCACCGGGAAGCCCAGTTTGCCGAACGGGAAAAACAACTGCAACTCGCCGAGACCAACCTGAAACGGCAACAAACCCTGGCAACCAGCCTCCACTTTGTCGAGGAACTGATCCAGGAAGGACGCATCCTGCCCCGCCAACGGGAAGGACTGGCCGCCTTCCTCGCCAACCTGGACGAAACCGGACAGGTGGAGTTTGCCGAACCGGCTCCGGAGGGCAGCAACGAGCCGGTCATGATCAAAACCTCCCCCCGAGCCTATATCAACCGCTTCCTCAAAGAGTTGCCCCTGCACGTGGACTATCAGGAACGGTCGGCGGAAGGGGGAGAAAAAGAGGAGTCCCGCTCTTTCGCCGCCCCGGAAGGCTATGCCATCGACGGCAGCGGATTGGAGATGCACCGCAAAATTTTGGCCTATGCCAAAAAGCATAATCTGGACTTTGCCTCTGCCCTGGCGGCGGCCCATAAACCCGCCTGACCGTTTCAAACGGGCGCATAACCAAACCGGAGCATGCAACAGACCGCATCCCAATCTATGCATCGCATCAAAGGAGCTGATAACAGATGAGTCAACAAAACATTTCCATCCTGACCCTGACCCTGATCGCCAGTGGAACGGTAAATCCCTATCGGGCCATCGGTTTTGATGGTGCCCAGGCAGCTGTGCAAGGACAAAAGACGATGGGCACCAGTCTGAGTCAGGCGAACAACAGCGAGGCCATGGCGGTGGTGACCCATGGCACCGCCATTGTGGAGAGCGGTGCCGCCATCCTGATGGGGGACTCCCTCATCACCGACAACCAGGGGCGGGCGATTCCGGCCAGTGGTGCCCTGGCTCTGGCGGCCGGTGCCGTCGCGGTGACCAGTTCGGCCGCCAACGGGGCCCTGCTGGAGGGGGCCGACTTGCCGGAATATGTCTTTGCCGATGCCCTGCAGGCCGCTGCTGGCGTGGGCGAGTTTATCGAGGTGCTGTTGCGTCGCTAGCCGTTGGAGCGACAGCGGTTGTTGCGCTGTTTGTCTCCCGTGGTGACCGTCACGGTTTTCCCCCCTGCAGCGGGGTGGGCTCATTATCTCCCTATTTGGAAAGGAAAAAGCCATCATGGCTATGTCAAGCAGTCAAGTACGTGTTGTGGATCCGGTGTTGACCGAGGTTGCCCAGGGCTTTCGGCATGAAGAGCATGTGGGGCATATCCTGTTTCCACGGGTGCCCGTCCACACCTCCGGGGGGCAGGTTCTGGAGTTTGGCAAGGAGAGTTTCAAGCTCTACCAGGCCCGGCGGGCTCCCGGCACCGCCACCAGACGGGTTCAGTTCGGTTATCTGGGTAAAAGTTTTGCCCTGGTGCAGGACGCTTTGGAGGGGCAGGTACCCAGGGAGCATCTGCGGGATGCCTCTCGTGTTCCTGGTGTGGATCTGGGGCAACGGGCTGTCATGGGGACTTTGCGCGCCCTCTCCCTGACCCTGGAGTATGACCAGGCCAAGTTGGCCACCACGGCGGCCAACTTTGACAGCAATCACAAGGTGACTCTGACCGGGACCGACAAATGGAGCGATGCCGGTTCCGACCCTTCCGGCGACATCAATACCGGCAAGGAGGCGGTTCGTGCCACGGTGGGGGTCTATCCGAACACCGCTTTGCTGTCGGCCCAGGCATTCAATGCCCTCAAAGAGCATCCCAAGGTGGTGGATCGGTTCAAGTATACCAGTCGGGACTCCGTGACCCCGGAAATGTTGGCAGCCCTGTGGGATTTGCAGACGGTGGTGGTGGGCAAGGCGGTGGCCTTCGATGATTTTGGCAACGATATCGACATCTGGGGCAACAACGCCATTCTCGCCTATGTTCCCAGTCGTCCTTCCGGCATGGAGGATCCCTCCTTCGGTTACACCTACACCCTGCAGGGGCATCCGTTGGTGGAGCGGACCTACTATGAAAACAATGCCAAAAGTTGGATCTATCCGGTCACCTATGAGCGGTTGCCGGTATTGACCGGGATGCTCTCCGGTTATTTGATTCAAAGCCCTGCGTAAGCAGGCAAGCAGGCAGTTCAGTGATTGCAGGGGTCCGGGGACCGTCACGGTCCCCGGCGGGGTGCAGGGGCGGAGCCCCTGCTGCAATGCGCGCTTTCCCAAAGCCCATTTTCGCAGAAAATGGGCGCA
>PEAG01000105.1 GCA_002753505.1 Magnetococcales bacterium HCHbin5
GGACAAGGCCGCAGCATGCCATCCTACTTTGCAGGGTACCGCCTCTATTATGCCTCTGGCAGCGTACTCGACATCAGCAAAATGCTGCCCATGGTGGATGGTCTGGTATCGTCTCCCGTGCGGAACGATGGCCTTTCCGCCGGCCAATACACCTTTGCTGTCGTCTCCGTCAACAGCGTCGGACGGGAATCAGAACCAGCCTTTATCGAGGCCTATATCGCAGACCCCGCCATCCCTGCCGCCTGGACCGACCAGGTGGAACACTGGGTTGGAACCTGGGCAGACTTGCCCGCCACCTGGGACGAACTCGGCCCCTCCTGGGAAAACATTATCCCCCTGGCTGTCGAAGGGGGTGGCTACATCTGCGGTCAAATAGATCTGGGTGCCGATCGTTGGACCCGCCCGATGGTCTCGGCCACCTTCAACGGCGGCGGATCGGCCGCTTTCCAGATGCGCACCGGTCTGACAGCAGACGGTTACGCCGTTGGCGGCTGGCGCAATCTGGAGTTTACCGCAGCGCGCTATCTGCAAATAAAAGCCAACATCACCGGCTCTGGTGCGCAATTGACAGGCATTCGGATCCGTACCGTGGCCATCACGCTGGATCTCAATTTTAACGATGTGGACACGCTCTCAACCAGCGAAAGCGAAACCTTCCACCGCATTGGCGTTGGCCACTTCTCAGTCGGAACCAATGCCGATACGGATGCCATTCTGGGTGCCACCATAGATGCCATCCAGGGTGTCGGAGCCGGTTCAAGCTGGGAGTTGGTCTCCAAAACAGACACGCTGGCCGGCAATCCAGCCGCCACCTTCAAAGTCTACAACGCCACATTGGCTCTTGTCGATGCCGTTGTAGACGTCACTTTAAAAATTGTTCAAAAGGTGTCATAATGCCCGCTATCAATTTGATGACAAAAACAAACTTCAACTCTCCCGGCGGCGACCCGAAACAGGCCAGAGCGGAATTCGCCACCAATGTGGACTATTTTAACTGGCTGGCCAGTGTGTTGAACGGCGGTGCCGCCGGTTTGCCACTGATCTCCCCTGGTGGTGGCAATGCGCCGGAGTACGGCCAGTTGGGGAACAGCGGACTCGCCGATGCAGCCGTCCAGGAACGCAACATTGCGGCAAACGCTGTCACCCTGCAAAAACTGGCGCAAGGCACGCCGGGGAAGGCCATCGGCTTTGGTTCCGGCGGTGCTGCGCAGGAGGTTGATGCGGGGGTCTCAGGCAAGCTGCTCATTGTGAAAACAGTGGATGAGGCCATCACCGCCGGCAACAATGTTCTGGTTTGGCCCGATGAAGGCAAGGTGTTTGACGACGAAGGCTGCTTCTGGTTGAACTCATTCTTCCCGAACAAAACCGGAAAATGGCTCATCAACCTTACCATCCAGCTCTCCACATCCAGTCTCGTCCAGCTCGTAACCCCCGAACGCACCTACGAAGTGCAGGTAAACGGCACCCAGTCACAGTCCATCTCTGTCCTGACGCATATGGCATCTGGTGAGAGTGCCTACGTGAATGTCGTGAGCAACTGCACCGTCCGAGGCATCGTTGGCGGGAAGGCCAGGACGTTTTTTTCGGCGTGCTATTTGGGGGGGTAGGTGCTGGAATCGATGGTTGTGCGGTGGTGGACCGGACGTTCAGCAACTGGCGTCTTTGTCGCTGTGTCAAGGCGATTGTCTTCCGAGGCTTTTTTAAATATTGGCCAACGGCCTTCACCTGCTATGGCATCTGTTCTCAAGTTGCGGTATCGTTCGATATGAATTGAGTTCGGGTAGGCGGTATTCCTCGCTTTGTCCGTGTGCGCTGGGCATAATGTAGATTTTCAGGAAACTATTTGATCAGGGGGTGAACAGTGGCCCGCAATACTGCCAAGGGGAAAAATCAGAACGGGGCCAGTCTTGGGTTCGAAGCGGAGTTGTTTTTGGCCGCTGATGGGCTTCGACAAAATCTGGAACCATCTGAATACAAACATGTTGTGCTAGGCTTGGTGTTTCTCAAGTATATCTCCGACGCCTTCGAGAGCAAGCATGCAAAACTGCTGGCCGAGGATGAATTGGCAGCGGAGGATCCCGATGAATATCTGGCCGAGAACGTCTTTTGGGTGCCCAAGGAGGCGCGCTGGTCTCACCTGCGGGCTAACGCCAAGCTGCCCAGTATTGGCAAGCTGATCGACGAGGCCATGGTGGCCATCGAATCCAAGAACGCTTCTCTCAAGGGGGTTCTGGCCAAAGAGTATAGCCGTCCGGCTCTCAACAAGGTGATGCTGGGGGAGTTGATCGATCTGATTTCTGGCATTGCCATGGGCGAGACTACCGGCAAGGCGCGGGATGTGTTGGGGCGTGTGTATGAATATTTCCTGGCTGGCTTTGCCGGGGCTGAAGGACGACGGGGTGGCGAGTTCTATACCCCCCAGTCGGTAGTGCGGGTGCTGGTGGAGCTTTTGGAACCCTACAAAGGCCGGGTCTACGACCCCTGCTGCGGTTCAGGTGGAATGTTTGTCCAGTCCGAAAAGTTCGTCCAGGAGCGCGGCGGACGCATCGGCGACATCGCCATCTATGGGCAGGAGAGCAACTATACCACTTGGCGGTTGGCCAAGATGAATCTGGCGGTACGGGGTATTGACGCCGACATTCGCTGGAACAATGAGGGCAGTTTCCACAAGGACGAACTCAAGGATCTACGGGCGGACTTTATCCTGGCCAATCCGCCCTTCAACGTCTCCGATTGGGGCGGCGACCGACTGCGGGAGGATGCGCGCTGGAAATATGGCCCGCCGCCGGTAGGAAACGCCAACTTTGCTTGGCTTCAGCATATCCTCCACCATCTGGCTCCCAACGGCATGGCGGGTGTGGTGCTGGCCAACGGTTCCATGTCTTCCACCCAGTCCGGGGAGGGAGAGATTCGCCGTGCGATGGTTGAGGCGGACGTGGTGGATTGCATGGTGGCCCTGCCGGGGCAACTTTTCTACTCTACCCAGATTCCCGCCTGTCTGTGGTTCTTGGCCCGCAACAAGAATCCCGGCAAGGGGTGGCGGAATCGCGAGGGTGAGGTTTTGTTCATGGATGCCCGCAAACTGGGGCGATTGGTCGATCGCACCCGCCGTGAGTTCGACCCGGAAGATATCCAAAAGATCGCTGACACCTGTCGGGCTTGGCGGGGCGAACCTGGGGCTGGAAAATACGCCGACGAGCCAGGGTTCTGCAAGGCGGCTATCCTGGATGAGATCTGTACCCATAACTATGTGTTGACGCCGGGACGCTACGTGGGCGCGGCGGCGGCGGATGAGGACGATACCCCTTTCGTGGAGCGGTTTACGCAATTGCAGAAAAGTCTTGAGACCCATTTTGCCGAGGGGGCGAGGTTGGAATCGGTGATTCGGACAAACCTTGGACGGTTGGTGTTGCCTCGATGATATCGAGAGACAAGTTGTTTTCGATAACTTGTGGAGGGAGGACTCGTGATGGCTAAGCTGGAACTGGATCTGGCATCTCTCACCAATGCGGTTGAGCGTTTTGCGGAAGGGCTGGAGATTTTGCGGCAGCAGCCAGACAACTCCCTGATTCGGGATGGTGTGATCCAGCGTTTTGAGTTCACCTATGAATTAGCCCACAAGACCCTCCGGCGTTACCTGGAGATGACGGCGGCCAGTCAGACAACCATTGACGACATGGTGTTTCAGGATTTGATTCGCACCGGCAACGAGCAGGGACTATTGCTGAATGATTGGGAGGCGTGGAGAGGGTATCGGCAATCACGGACCGACACCAGCCATACCTATAATGAGGAGAAGGCGTTGAAGGTGATCAGCAAGATTCCTGCTTTTCTGGGGGAGGTGCGGTTTCTGCTGGAGCAACTGCGCAAGCGGACGGGGCAGGCATGAGCGAACCACCCCTCATCGATATCCGCCCGGATCATTGGGAGATCGTCCGGGCCATCCTCAAAAAGCACGTCCCTGACCGGGAGGTCTGGGCCTTCGGCTCCCGCGCCAAATGGACGGCCAAACAGTATTCCGATCTGGACTTGGCCGTTCTGGGGGATGAGTCGCTGGATTTGGACGTTCAGGCCGGATTGGAAGAGGATTTCAGCGAGTCTGACCTGCCTTTCAAGGTGGATGTGGTGGATTGGGCGACGACTGCGGAAACGTTCAGGGGGATTATCGGAAAGGATAAGGTGGTGGTGCATCAGGTGGAAGTAGTGAGTTCCGAATGGGGTGTCCAGTCCATCGAATCTTGCATGGAAGCAATTATCGACTATCGGGGAAAAACTCCTCGGAAGACGCTGTATGGGATTCCGCTTATCACAGCTAAGATCGTAAAGGGTGGTAGGATTGAGACTCCGAATGAATTTATAGCAGTTGATGATTACGAACGATGGATGACTCGTGGTATTCCAAAGGCTGGAGACATTGTCGTTACAACTGAAGCTCCTTTGGGAGAAATTGCGCAACTAGGAAATGAGCGTGTTGCTTTGGCTCAGAGGCTTATAGCACTTCGTGGAAAATCGGGAGTTCTCGATAACGGCTTCTTGAAGTTTCTTATGCAATCCGAAAATGTGCAAGACCAACTACGTGCTAGAGCAAGTGGTACGACAGTCCTCGGGATCAAGCAGAGTGAACTGCGCAATATCTTGCTTACGCTTCCCCCTTTATCCGAACAACGCGCCATCGCCCAAGTTTTGGGGGGGTTGGACGACAAGATCGAGTTGAACCGCCGCATGAACGCCGACCTGGAGGCGATGGCGCAGGCGTTGTTCAAGGACTGGTTTGTTGACTTTGGCCCGGTACGCGCCAAGGTTGAGGGTCGCCAAGCCTATCTTGCTTGGGATATTTGGGAACTTTTCCCCGGTGCGTTGGATGATGAGGATAAGCCATTGGGGTGGCAATTTGGCGTTTTGCATGAAGTGGCTGATTCACCCCGCAGGGGCGTCAATCCCGCAGAGGTGTCAGAAGACACCCCCTATATTGGCCTTGAGCATATGCCCCGCCGCTCCATTGCTTTGGCCGACTGGGCGCATGCGGGTAAAGTGACCAGCAACAAGTCTGTTTTCAAGAAGGGAGAGTTCTTGTTCGGCAAACTCCGTCCCTATTTTCACAAGGTTGGGATTGCCGCCATTAACGGCATCTGTTCAACGGATATTGTCGTAGTTTGCCCGAAGGGTAAGGAATGGAGTGCCTATATACTGGCCTGCATTTCATCGGACCCTTTCGTGAACTATACCGACAAACTCTCTAACGGGGCGAAAATGCCCCGCACCAGTTGGGACGATATGGGGGCTTATGAGGTTTGTCTTCCAGGAAAGTCCGTTGCCCAGGCGTTTGAAAACACCGTTGCCCCCACGCTTGAACAGGTAATTGTCAATATCCATGAATCCCAAACCCTTTCTTATCTCCGTGACCTGCTCCTCCCCAAGTTAATCACGGGCGAAATCCGGGTTCGTGACGCTGAAAAGGCGATGGAGGCGGCACTGTGATTTTTTCAATGACGATGAACAAAAAAGGAAGCCAGTCATGACCACTCTCCCTGGTGCCATTCCTGCATGGAACAATGCTGGCGTGTTGCCGCCTATCAGGACGAATGCGCCGGGGAACAGTCCGGACCGCTCCCCCTATGCCGTCGAACTGGCTGGACTGGTGGACCACTTTTCCTCCACTCCCGAACGAATCGCTATCTTGGACGGTCTGCTGCGTTTTCGTGCAGACCTGCATCGGGCAGGCATCATTAACGGGTTTCAGTGGCTGGACGGCAGTTTTTTGGAAGATGTCGAGTCGCTTGAGAATCGTCCCCCGCGTGATATGGATGTGGTGACTTTCTATCACCTTCCAGATGGACATAATCAACGATCATTGTTGAAAATAAATCCCATACTGTTTGATCGTAATGCGTGGAAGACCTCGTATAAGGTGGATCCCTACTTTATCTCATTGGGCAAACCTACGGATGCCGACAGGGTTAAAGAGATCTCCTACTGGTACAGCATCTGGTCCCATCGCCGTGACGGTCTCTGGAAAGGATTCGTCCAGGTCGATCTCAATCCCGCACGGGACGATGCCGCGCGTGCGATCCTGAACCCTGATGGAGGAGTCAACTATGAGTAACGAGCATCTTTCCATCGCGTCCGAAATCAAGGAACTGGAAGCCATTCTGGCCAGCATGCCAGAGGATGATGTCATTGATCGGATGAGTGTTGAGGCAAGACTTGAAGTCGCCAGGGAGGCACTGGCGACGCTATCCCGGCAAAGTCCCCCGGAAAAGGTCCGATTGACTTTTCGCGGCAAACCCGTATCCGGCAGCCATGGCATTGCTGCGGATTTCGCAACCAAAGCCGCTGGGGCCTTCTCCGACGCCTTTGTCGTTGTAGCCGCCGGGTTGAGTGAGGGGCTGCGCGCGATGGGGCCGATCCCCAACCGGGACAGAAACCAGTTATTGATCACCGGCACCGCCATCGGTTCGTTCGGGTTCGAATTTGAACTTCCTTTACCGCTGCAACCATCGCTGTTTCCCGATGAGTATCCCCGGAACGCCATGGTCAAGCTCCAAACTCTGCTCAGGCTGACTGTCGAAGGCAGCGATGACGAGATGGCGGAAATCATCGAGGAGATCCATCCTCGCGCCGTCAGAAGGGTCTATGCATTTCTGGATATTCTGGTTCAGCAACAGGCTTGGTGCGGCCTGGAGTTCGCCGACCGTTTTTTCCGGTATTCAAGCCATGAACAGCTTAAAACATCCTATGAGCGATTGAAAGATGACAACATCCGAGAGAGCGAGGAGATCTGCCAAGGTGAGTTTCAGGGAGTGCTTCCGCAAGGCAGGACTTTCGAATTCAAGCTCACAGATCAGGATGGTTTGATCAAGGGGAAAGTCGATTCAGCGATAGAAGATCCAGACATCCTTAATCGGAAATGGCTGCACAGGCCCCTAACGGCCAAATTCAACGTGATGCAAGTCGGCCAGGGTCGACCTCGCTATACCTTGGTAACGTTGGATGCTTTGCAGGCTGATGCGGTTGAGGCCGGTTGATGTCCATTGACCTCTGCCCCAGCATTCGTGAGATGTGCGGCCACTGGCGTGACGCTACCATGCTCCAGCAGACTTTCCAAAGCCTGGAGAAAGCGATTGAGGAGGAGGACGACGCTTGCATTGACTGCTCGAAGGCCATCGTGGAAGTTGTCTGTCAGCTCATTATCGGCGAATTTGACTCGCCATTCCATCCCTCACATCCAGTGCGTCCAAAAGAATCCAACCCGCATTTTGGGGCTTGGGTCAGCGCAGCAGTCCGTGCTCTCAAACTTGGGGACGTGCGCCATGACAGGTTCCAAAAGCTGATCTCCCAGCACCACAAACTGACCACCGCTCTTGGCGACATGCGCAACGAGGCTGGGCCTGTCAGCCATGGCAAAGATGGTTTCCTGACAAAACTGTCCACCCACCACCGGCGGGCCGCGATCCTGTCCGCCGATGCCATCATCACCTTCCTGCATCAGGCCTACCTGGACGCAGATCCAGATCTGGCTCGCACCCGTGAACCGTTCGAACGGTTCCAAGTAAAAAACAGCCTGGTCGATTCCCACGTCTTTTTTCTGGATACCCAGGTCACGGAAGAAAATATGTTGGAGGTGCGTCTGGGATTGCCAAGCCGGGATGAGATCCTGATCCGAGTTGAACCCAGTCGGCTGCTCTTCCAACTCGACCGTCAGGCCTATATTGACGTACTTGATGCATCTGAAAGTGCTGATGAAATTTCCGGACCCGAAGAGCCGGATGTCGAAGAGGAGGTAGCGTAATGGCGGTTCTTTCCGAAGCCGAAGTAGAGGAAATCCTTCTTGGAAGTCTCGTCGCCCTGGGTTACGCACGAACCATGGATGTCGAGATTGGCCCCGATGGACACAGGCCGGAGCGGGAGAGTTATGGAGAGGTTCTCCTGATACCACGTCTACGCGCCGCCGTGACGCAGTTGAACGCTTCCCTCCCGGAAGAGGCCAGGGAAGATGCCATCCGCAAGGTGATCCAGACCGAATGCCCCTCGCTGCTGGAGGAAAACCGTCGCCTGCAACGTTTGATCACCGAAGGCGTGGATGTGGAATTTTACGCTGAGGATGGCACCCTGCGTGGGGACAAGGTTCGTTTGATTGACTTCGACGATCCGGCGGCCAACGATTGGCTCGCCGTGAATCAATTTACGGTCATCGAAGGTTCCCATAAACGCCGTCCCGATGTGGTACTCTTCGTCAATGGCCTTCCACTGGCCGTCATCGAACTCAAGAAGCCGGGTGGTGAACAGGCCACCTTGGAGGCAGCCTGCAACCAGTTGCAGACCTACAAGGCGCAAATCCCCTCTCTGTTTCGCACCAATACCGTTCTGGTCACTTCCGATGGATTGACCGCACGACTGGGATCTCTGACCGCCAACCAGGAGCGGTTCATGCCCTGGCGTACTACCGATGGATCCCATGTTGCGCCCAAAGGGCAACCGGAACTCCAGGTGCTCGCCGAAGGGGTGTTCGAGCAGCGGCGTTTTCTCGATCTGATCGCTTACTTCACGGTATTCGGCGATACAGGATCTGGAGTTGTCAAGATCATTGCCGGATACCACCAGTACCATGCCGTGCGTCATGCCGTGGCAAGCACCATCAAGGCTTCCGCAAAGGGAGGTGATCGTCGTATCGGTGTCATCTGGCACACCCAAGGCTCGGGCAAAAGCCTGCTCATGGCCTTCTATGCCGGGCAAATGATCAGGCATCCGGCCATGGAAAACCCCACCCTGGTGATCCTCACGGATCGCAACGACCTGGACAACCAGCTTTTTGGCACCTTCTCTATGTGCCGGGATCTCATCCGGCAGACGCCGATTCAGGCGGGCAGCCGAGATGAGTTGCAACAATTGCTCAACCGCGCCTCTGGCGGGGTAATCTTCACCACCATCCAGAAATTTTCCCCGGCTTCGGGAGAGAGTCTCTATCCCGTTCTTACCGAGCGCCGCAATGTGGTGGTCATCGCCGATGAGGCCCACCGCAGCCAATACGGCTTCAAGGCACGGGTGGAAACCAAGACCGGCGAGATCGCCTACGGCTTCGCCAAGTATTTGCGCGACGCTCTGCCCAACGCCTCCTTCATCGGTTTCACCGGAACCCCCATCGAACAGGACGATGTCAACACCCCCGTAGTTTTTGGGGATTACATCGACGTCTACGATATCAGTCGAGCGGTGGAGGATGGGGCTACGGTGCCCATCTACTACGAGAGCAGACTGGCACGCATCGAGCTGGACGAGGATGAAAAACCTCGGATCGATGCTGAAGTGGAGGATTTGACCGAAGACGAAGTCCAAACGGAACAGGAACGGTTGAAACGCAAGTGGGCCACGGTGGAAGCCCTGGTGGGATCGGACAAGCGGTTGGCCATGGTTGCGGAGGATCTGGTGCGCCACTTCGAGGACCGGGTGGCGGCCATGAACGGCAAGGCTATGGTGGTCTGCATGAGCCGTCGCATCTGCATTGCCTTGTACGATCAGATCAAAACGTTACGCCCCGCTTGGCATTCCGACGACGACCAGACGGGAGTGGTGAAGGTGGTGATGACCGGAAATGCCACCGATCCGGCGCAGTGGCAGCCTCACATCGGCAATGAGGCCAGACGGGCTTTTCTGGCCAAACGCGCCAAGAATGCCAATGATCCCTTGCGCTTGGTGATCGTCCGGGACATGTGGCTCACTGGCTTCGACGCCCCATCTATGCACACCATGTATATCGATAAGCCGATGCATGGGCATGCTCTCATGCAGGCCATCGCCCGGGTCAACCGGGTATTCCGGGATAAGCCCGCCGGGTTGGTGGTGGACTACATCGGCATTGCCCAGAATCTCAAGAAGGCACTGGGACAGTATTCTCAGTCGGATCAGAGACAGGCGGGTATCGATGAGTCCCAGGCCGTAGCCGTCTTGCGGGAGAAATTTGAAGTGGTCCGCGACATGTTCCACGGCTTCGACTACATACGCGGCATCCAAGGGACCCCACAAGAACGACTGGCGGTGATGGCCGAGGCCATCGAGTGGATTCTCGATCTCCAACATAAAGTAGCTGAGAAGGAAAATCGTGAGGAGGAAAAGAAGCGGGCGCATCGGCGGTTCCAGGACGCTGTGCTAGCCCTTTCCAAGGCATTCGCTTTGGCTGCGGCCAGTGACGAGGCAAGGGGCATTCGGGACGAAGTGGGATTTTTTCAGGCCATCCGGGTTGCTCTGGTGAAGAGTGCCTCTACAGGGGGCAAATCCGCAGGCGAGTTGGATTTTGCCATTTCCCAAATCGTCAGCAGGGCAGTGGTTTCCACCGAGATTGTAGATATCCTGGCCGCCGCAGGCATCACTACTCCAGATCTCTCCGTACTGTCCGATGAGTTTCTGGCGGAAGTCCAACAGATGGAAAAGAAGAATCTCGCCCTGGAGGCGTTGAAGAAGCTTCTCAACGATCAAATCCGTTCCCGAAGTCGTTCCAATGTGGTGGAAACCAGGGCATTTTCGGAACGACTGGAGCAGGCCGTCATCCGCTATCACACCAACGCCCTGACTGTGTTGCCTCAGACGGAATGTAACGATTGCCTCGTTCGGGTAAGCCGGATATAATGGCCAACCAACGGAGGTATGCACCATGTCAAAACAGGTCAGGAAATATCACTCCCCCCGGGAGAA